>NZ_RJNS01000002.1:300000-437713 GCF_003943905.1 Streptococcus mitis | reverse complement strand
AGTTTTCAAAGGTCTTTGTCACTCAATCTCTCTCAAGCGACAACTATATTAGTATATCACAGCTGTTGACCTATGTCAACACTTTTTTGAAACTTTTTTTACTTTTTTCGTCCCTGCGATACACACATAGTCCGTACGGGATTCGAACCCGTGTTACCGCCGTGAAAAGGCGGTGTCTTAACCCCTTGACCAACGGACCTTGAGTTTTTCAACTCTTTCTATTATACCTACTTTTTTACCTTTGTCAAGGGATTTTTTCAGTGAATTTGATTTTTTCTTTTCTTAACCAACTTCACGACCGCTTCTGTCCGTGCGGTATGGGGAAACATATCGACTGACTGGATATACTGGAGATCATAGACTTTCACTAGTTTAACTAAATCTCGCGCCAAGGTCGAAACATTGCAGGATACATAGACCATTTTTTCTGGAACATAAGTCAGAATGGTATCCAACAACTTATCATCTAAGCCCGTACGAGGAGGATCTACTATCAGTGCATCCGCCCTATAGCCCTCTTGATACCAGCGTGGAATAATCTCTTCAGCTGTCCCCGCTTCGTAATGGGTATTGTCAAATCCCATTTTTTGAGCATTTCGCCTAGCATCTTCAATGGCTTCTGGAATAATATCCATCCCTCTGAGACTCTTGACCTTATTTGCGAAGGCGAATCCAATTGTCCCAACACCGCAATAAGCATCAATCAGATGATCTTCTTTGCTAACATCTAGAGCTTTAACTGCTTCACTATAGAGAATCTCTGTCTGCTCTGGATTGAGCTGATAGAAGGCACGGGGCGAGAGAGAAAACTCATAGTCGAGTACTCCTTCTTGAATACTCTCTTGGCCCCAGATAATTTCCGTCTTTTCACCATAGATTTCACTTGTTTTTGCTGTATTTGTATTGACTGCAACTGTGACGACTTCTGGAAAATCTTTAACTAAGTCTTTTACTAGCTGGGTTAAATTAAGCTGACGATTTGTGACGATGATTATCTGGACTTGTCCCGTCTTCCTTGCTCGACGTACCATGATGGTGCGAACGCCTAGCGTTTTTCTCTCATCGGTGATGGGGATTTGATGGTAAGTAAGAAGTTCAGCTAGGCGATTCGCAATCACTTGGGTTTCCTTATCTTGTACCAAGCAGTCTTTTAACTCTACGAGATAATGAGAGTTTTGTGCATACAAACCTGCCTTGACCTGATTGTTAAATTTCCGAGTTTGAAATTGCAACTTAGCACGGTAGTACTTCGGTTCCTGCATTCCGATAGTTGGACGGATTTCATAGCTTTCATATCCTGCAGGAGCAAATTTTTTCAGAGCTTGGTGGAGCAAGTTCGTTTTGAACTCTAACTGTTTATCATAGTGAAGGTGCATGATCTGGCATCCACCACATTCATTATAAATCGTACAAGCCGGTACGACTCGAAATTTCGACTTCTTATTAACCTTTAGTAATTTTGCTTCAACAAAGTTGCGTTTAATAGAAGTAATCTGACAATAGATATCTTCTCCTTTGAGGGCACCTGGCACAAAAACGAGGGTTTTCTGGTAGAAACCGATTCCCTCACCATTGATACCCATCCGCTTGATTTTTAAAGGTATTTTTTGTTTGACTTTCAGATTCATACCCCTATCTTATCACATTTTACGGTATAATAGAACTATGAAAATCACAAAACTTGAAAAGAAAAAACGCCTCTACTTAATGGAGCTAGATAATCAACAAACCTCTTATATCACGGAAGATACCATTGTCCGTTTTATGTTGTCTAAAGATAAGGTTGTTAGCAAAGAAGAATTAACCGAGATACAGGCCTTTGCCCAGTTTTCTTATGGTAAGAATCTCGCACTCTACCATCTATCATTTAAAGCTCGAACCGAAAAGGAAGTTCGTGAGTATCTGAAAAAGTATGAACTTGATGAAAAAATCACTAGTCAAGTTATCGCTAACCTTAAAGAAGATAACTGGATTAATGATCGTCAGTATGCCTACTCTGTCATCAATGCAAATCAACTTTCTGGAGATAAGGGACCTTATGTGCTAATTCAAAAACTGTCTCAAAAAGGGATTGCCAAATCAACTATTGAAGATGTTTTAATGGATTTTGATTTTTCAGAGGTTGCTCAACGTGTTGCAGAGAAACTGCTTAAAAAATACACGGGAAAGCTTCCCGCTCGTGCCTTGCAGGATAAGATTATTCAAAATTTGACGAACAAAGGTTTCTCATATTCTGATGCTAAAAAAGCCTTTGATGATTTGGATAGTCAAGTCGACCAAGAAACGACTCAAGAACTCATTTTCAAAGAGTTAGACAAACAATATACTAAATACGCTCGCAAATATGAAGGTTACGAACTAAAGCAACGTTTGACCCAAGTTTTAGCTAGAAAAGGCTATGATTTTTCGGATATAGCAAGCGCTCTCAGAGAATATCTTTAACATTTTCAGGTAAAATTCAAAAAAATTAGACCAATTTATGATATAATAGTAAGCGATAAACTTATAAATTGTAGAAAGTTGGTTAGTTATGAAACTTCCAAAAGAAGGCGACTTTATTACAATTCAAAGTTATAAGCATGATGGGAGTCTCCACCGTACTTGGCGGGACACCATGGTACTAAAAACAACAGAGAACGCTATTATCGGCGTCAACGACCACACACTTGTTACCGAAAGTGACGGTCGTCGTTGGGTGACTCGAGAACCGGCTATTGTTTACTTTCACAAAAAATATTGGTTTAATATCATTGCTATGATTCGTGATAATGGGATTTCCTACTATTGCAATATGGCCAGCCCCTACTATCTAGATGAGGAAGCCCTGAAATACATTGATTATGATTTGGATGTCAAGGTCTTCACTGATGGTGAAAAGCGTCTCTTGGACGTTGAGGAGTATGAGCGCCATAAACGCAAAATGAAGTATTCTGATGATTTAGACTATATTTTGAAAGAGCATGTCAAAATCCTTGTTGATTGGATTAACAATGGGCGCGGTCCTTTCTCAGAGGCCTATGTCAACATTTGGTACAAACGCTACATAGAACTAAAGAATCGGTAAAGTTGTCAAACTGGGGTGAGAGCCCTGGTTTTTTATTTGAAAAACCCAGCTTTTCAGCTGGGGTGATTTCTATATATCTAATTTAGTAACAGTAAACTTGATGTGGGAATAGTCTTTTTCAACATCCTTATCCAACAAGAAAGCCGTGGCATCCTTCTTAATCTGAACAAGGTCAATGTTCTGGGCTTGAGCCGCATAGACGCATCCACAATAACATTGACGATAAATATCATACTCCTCGCACATCTCCACCGAACGCTTGTAGCCTTGATTTTTCTTGAAATCACTTGGAAGATAGTGGGTGGTATAAATCTTTTGCACATCAATGCCGATGCTGTTAATGGTTTGAGAATTCTTATGGGGACTGATGGTCAAGGCTGAACCAAAGTAGTCAAAGCCCAAGTCCATAGCCACTTGCGCTGTTTTGTCCAAACGGTAGTCAAAGCAAACCTTGCAACGGTCGCCACCTTCAGGTTCTTCTTCCAGTCCTCTAACTAATTTTCGGTATTCATTTGGTTCGTAGGGAGCTTCTAGGTACTGAACCGTATTTCCTGTTCGCTCATTGAAATCACTGACAAATTTTTGGGTAACATAGGCGCGCTTATGGTATTCTGCCTTAGGATGGATATTGGAATTAGCAAAATAGATAGTCACATCAGCGTATTTGGTCAGGTATTCTAGGGTATAGGTACTACAAGGAGCACAGCAAACATGCATGAGAATAGTTGGACGTTCCTCATTTTTTTCCCAAACCTTAACCATTTTCTGCATAACACGGTCATAATTAATCTTCTGATTGGGATTCATCTTGCTCAGAATTTCTTCTACATCAATCATGTTCTTCTCCTTTTTCTAGTCTTATTTTATCATATAAGTTAGGAGAGCTCAAATCTATTTAGAAGTGAATATCATAAAAAGGAGGGATAGGCATTCCCTCCTTTTGTGTTTCTTATGAATTGCTTAGTATAGAAAGCTTACATCATCCCACCCATCATGCTTGGATCCATGGCTGGAACTGGGGCAACTGGTTCTGGTTTATTGGCTACGACTGCTTCTGTGGTCAAGATCAAGCTGGCTACAGATGCTGCATTTTGAAGGGCAGAACGACTAACCTTAACTGGGTCGATGATTCCTTGATCAATCATATTAACCCACTCACCAGTTGCTGCGTTGAAGCCTGTACCAAGCTCAGCATTCTTCAAGCGATCGATGACGATTGACCCTTCGAATCCTGCATTGTGAGCGATTTGACGAACAGGTTCTTCCAAGGCACGGAGAACAATATTGCGGCCTGTTGCTTCGTCTCCTGTCAATTCCAAGGCAGCAACAGCTGGAATCACGTTGGCAAGAGCTGTTCCACCACCAGCAACGATTCCTTCCTCAACGGCTGCACGAGTAGCGTTAAGGGCGTCTTCAATGCGGAGTTTCATTTCCTTCAACTCAGTTTCAGTTGCAGCACCGACCTTGATAACTGCGACACCACCTGACAATTTAGCCAAGCGTTCTTGGAGTTTTTCACGGTCGAATTCAGAAGTTGTAGTTTCGATTTGAGACTTGATAACTGCGACACGGTGGGAAATGGCTTCAGGATTTCCAGCACCTTCTACGATAACCGTGCTGTCTTTGTCCACAGTCACTCTAGCTGCTTGACCAAGCGCTTCAATTGTCGCGTCTTTCAACTCAAGACCAAGATCCTCTGTGATAACTGTTCCACCTGTCAAAATAGCGATATCTTCCAGCATAGCTTTGCGACGGTCACCAAAGCCAGGTGCCTTAACTGCTACCACGTTGAATGTTCCACGAATCTTGTTCAAGACAAGGGTTGGAAGAGCTTCGCCATCCACATCGTCTGCAATAATCAAGAGTGGACGATTGCTTTGGAGAATGCTTTCTAGAAGTGGTAAGATTTCTTGGATATTGGAAATCTTCTTATCGGTAATCAAGATGTATGGATTTTCAAGATCAGCCACCATTTTTTCGCTATCTGTCACCATGTACTGTGATAGGTATCCGCGGTCAAACTGCATTCCTTCCACGACTTCAAGTTCTGTTTCCATACCACGTGACTCTTCAATAGTGATGACACCATCTTTACCAACTTTTTCCATAGCTTCAGAGATGTATTCGCCGACTTTTTCAGAACGAGAAGATACAGCGGCAACCTGAGCGATGGCTTCTTTATTGGCAACAGGGATGGCATTGTTTTTCAAGGCTTCTACAGCTGCGGCAACTGCTGCTTCAATCCCCCGACGGATACCGATTGGATTGGCACCTGCTGTGACGTTCTTGATTCCTTCACGTACGATAGCTTGAGTTAAAACAGTTGCAGTTGTCGTTCCGTCACCTGCGATATCGTTGGTCTTTGAAGCTACTTCTGATACCAATTTAGCACCCATATTTTCAAAATGGTCTTCTAGTTCAATTTCTTTGGCAATGGTTACACCGTCATTGGTGATGAGTGGTGAACCGAATGATTTTTCAAGAACAACATTACGACCTTTTGGTCCTAAGGTTACTTTAACTGTGTCTGCTAGGATATCAACACCACGAACCATAGCTGAACGAGCATCAGATGAAAATTTAATTTCTTTTGACATACTTATTTCCTCCTATTATTCTTCCACGATTGCCAAGATGTTAGCTTCGCCTACAATGATATACTTTTTATCGCCATCTTTGACATCAATACCTGCATGGGCTTCAACTAAGACACGGTCTCCAGCCTTAACGCTTGGAGCAACCAAGTCACCGTTCAAGGTACGAACACCTTGTCCAGTAGCTACAACTTGGGCTGTTTTTGTTTTTTCTTGGGCTGAGCCTGCAAGGACAAAGCCTCCAACGGTTTGTTCTTTTTCTTCGATTTTCAAGACCACACGGTCTCCCAATGGTTTCAACATTTGCTTTCCTCCATAATGAGATAGATATCGTTAGCACTCTTTACACCCGAGTGCTAATCTATAGTTCTATTGTATCACTTGGTCAGAAATAGTCAAGAAAAAAGTCTGACTTTCTCAACATAAAAAAGCCTAAGATTGACTCAGGCTCTTCTATGCTTAAAATGGCAATTCTTCCTCTTCCAAGACCAAATCTGCCAAATCTTGACCTGCCTTATTTTCACGCATGGCACGTTGGGCGCGACTTTCCAAGAGTTGGAATCCTGTCACCAGAACTTCTGTCACATAGTTGGTCTGGCCATTTTTCTCGTAGCGACGGGTACGTAGTTCCCCATCAACAGAAATAAGACTACCTTTAGTTGCATAACTTGCCAAGGTTTCTGCTAGTCTGCCCCAAAGAACCATATTGACAAAGTCGGCTTCACGTTCCCCATTTTGGTCTTTGTAACGACGGTTCACAGCAATCGTTGCGCGCGCTACTGACTTGTCATTGTTGGTTTTGTGCAATTCTGGTGTAGACGTCAAGCGCCCGATCATGATAACTTTATTATACATATTTTCTTCCTCCTACTTATCTATTCGCAGGAAATCAAAAAAAGTTACAGAAATTTGTAACTTTTCAAGGAAATTTTTTTACTTTTTATGAACCATAAATCCAGTTGCCTGTTGATTGGCCATAATGGTCATATCTGTAATCTGCACACGACGAGGTTGACTGGTCACATAGACAACTGTGTCTGCGATGTCTTGTGCCTGCAAGGCTTCGATTCCCTGATAGACCGCCTCAGCTCGCTCTTTGTCACCGTGAAAACGAATTGTAGAGAAATCTGTTTCGACAATCCCCGGCTGAATGGTTGTCACCTTGATGTCCGTTGCGATGGTATCAATTCGCAGACCATCTGAAAAAGTCTTGACTGCAGCCTTAGTCGCAGAGTAGACTGCTGCACCAGCATAGGCGTAGATTCCTGCAGTGGACCCCATATTGATGATATGGCCTTGATTTGCTGCAACCATGGAAGGCAAGAAAGAGCGAGTGACTGCCATCAAACCTTTGACATTGGTATCCAACATGGTCAGCATATCCAACTCTTCATAGTCCTGATAGGGTGCCAAGCCTAGAGCCAGTCCGGCGTTATTGACCAAGATATCAATCTGACCAATCGTTTCTAGAATATCGGAACAGACGGTCTTTACCATGGTCATATCCGTCACATCCAGTGGGAAAGTCCAAACTGTTTGATTTGGAAAAGTTTCTGCAAACTCCGACTTGAGGGCTTCTAGTCTGTCTGTCCGTCGTCCAGTTAGGACGACATTCTCACCCTGATCCAGATAAGCACGCGCAATCGCTTCACCAATTCCTGATGTCGCTCCTGTAATCACGACATTTTTTGTCATCTTATTTCCTCCTATCTGGTGTATAATATTCTGACAACTTCCTAGGCAGTCCAGTGTTTAGCTGGGTCGAATGGAGTTCCGACAACTTGGTCTTCTGATAATTCAATGACCCCACGTTTTTGCGGAGCATTTGGCAAGGCAAGTTCACGAGGGCTGCACATCATGCCAAAACTTTTTTCGCCACGAAGTTCGCCTGGGAAAATGAGATTACCTTTGGGCATCATCGCTCCAGGAAGAGCTACAATGGTTTTCAAACCAACACGCGCATTAGGAGCCCCCGCAACGATTTGCACCGTTTTATCACTTGCGACTGCAACTTGGCAGATATTAAGGTGGTCACTATCTGGGTGTGCTACCATCTCGACAATCTCCCCAACAACAAACTTAGGCTCCTTATCATTAACAATTTTTTCTGCAAAGCCTTCCGCTCGCAATTCTTGGTTCAAACGTTCTACTTGCTCATCTGTCAAAAAGACTTGACCGCGCTCTGCAATTTCAAACAAACTTGAAACTTCGAAAATATTCCAAGCTACTGTTTCCCCATTTTCTTTGAGGCAAACACGGGCAACCTTGCCTTTGCGTTCCACGTCCAACTTGGCATCTCCGCTGTTTTTCACGATGATCATAAGGACATCGCCAACATACTCTTTGTTATATGTAAAAATCATTGTTTCCTTTTTCTCCTATTTCAGTCCTGCTAAAAAGTCGTTAATTTGTTGCTTGCTTTTACGGTCACGATTGACAAATCGGCCGATTTCCTTGTCCTTTTCTAGCACAACAAGACTAGGAATGCCGTACACATCCCAGAGTTTGGCCAGATCCAGATACTGGTCTCGGTCCACTCGAATAAAGGTGAACTCTGGATTGGTTTCCTCAATCTCTGGCAAGGCTGGATAGATATAACGACAATCGCCACACCAGTCCGCCACAAAAAGGAAGACCTTCTTGCCATCTTGCTCTACAAAACCTGCTAGTTCTTCTATACTATTGGGAGTAATCATAAGACTTCCTCCTCATAGACCAGGTCTTCATTTTCATAGACAAAGGTATAGTGACGACCATCCTCGAAAACGACTCCTCCGACAAGTCGCTCTAGGCTACTCTCGTAGACTTGAACATAGAGAGTCGCAATCTCACCCATATCTGAGAAAAGTTCGCGCACGATAGCGGTCAACTCTTCTTGAGTCTTCATGAGTTTGTGGTTATCTGCTGCTTTTTTAGCCCCCAAAGCAAGGGCACTTAGACCAGCCACAGTCAAGCCAGTCATCCATAATTTCTTAGCTTTCATACCATTCATTGTAACACAAAAAGGGCTCTAGGACAAATAGGGAAGCCGTATAGGAGCAAGGCAATTAAAAAACCTCTGAGATTGCTCTCAGAGATTAGAAGATAACTAGTTACTATTCTCAACTGCTGCAGTAACAAAGGCAGTGTAGAGTTCTTCTGGACGGTTTGGACGGCTGGAAAGTTCAGGGTGATACTGACAAGCCACAAAGAATTTATTCTCAGGAATTTCCACAATTTCGACCAAACGATTGTCTGGAGAAACTCCTGAGAAGACAAAACCTGCTGCCTCAAACTGTTCACGAAAGGCATTGTTAAACTCATAACGGTGACGGTGACGGCGTTGCACCACTTCTTGATTGTGATAAGCAGCCGCTGCTTTAGAACCACGTTTTAACTTAGACGGATAAAGTCCCAAACGAAGGGTGCCACCCATATCCTCAACATCAACCTGATCACGCATGATATCTATGATAGGGTATTTTGTTTCTGGTGCAAGTTCAGCAGAATTGGCACCTTCAAGACCCAAAACGTGACGAGCAAACTCGATACAAGTCAACTGCATTCCCAAGCAGACTCCCAACATTGGGACATCATTCTCACGCGCATATCGGATGGCTTGGATTTTCCCTTCCGTACCACGTTGACCAAAACCTCCTGGTACGATTATTCCGTCCGCATCAGACAAGAGTTCTGCTACATTCTCTGCTGTCACATCATTGGCGTTAACCCAATTAATCTTCACTTCTGCGTCGTTGGCATAACCAGAGTGTTTCAAGGCTTCAACCACTGAGATGTAGGCATCTTGCAACTCCACATACTTACCAACAAGGGAAATCTTGACTTGTTTATTGAGGTTCATAACCTTGTCCACCATGGCTGACCACTCTGTCATATCCGCTGCTGGTGCGTCTAGTTTCAAATGGTCACAGACAATTTGGTCCATACCTTGTGCCTGCAAATTCAATGGAATTTGGTAAAGGTGTTCGACATCCAAAGACTCGATAACAGCTTCTGGTGCCACGTCACAGAACTGAGCTAGTTTATTTTTAATTCCTTGACCAGCTGGTTTCTCTGTACGAATAACCAACATATTTGGCTGGATTCCCAAACCACGCAATTCTTTTACAGAATGCTGAGTTGGTTTGGTCTTCATCTCACCAGCAGCCTTGAGGTAAGGAAGCAAGGTTGTATGGATATACATGACATTATCTGCACCCACATCTGCCTTCATCTGACGAAGAGCCTCTAGGAATGGCAAGGACTCGATATCCCCAACAGTTCCACCAACCTCTGTGATAATGACATCAGAGTCTGTCGTTACAGCGGCACGCTTGATTTTTTCTTTCAAAGCATCTGTGATATGAGGAATAACCTGAACAGTTGCCCCAAGGTATTCTCCACGGCGCTCTTTACGAAGAACTTCACTGTAAATTTTACCAGTTGTCACGTTGGAATATTTGTTGAGGTTGATATCGATGAAACGTTCATAGTGACCCAAGTCCAAATCTGTCTCAGCCCCATCATCAGTCACAAAGACTTCCCCGTGCTGGTAAGGACTCATGGTTCCCGGATCGATATTGATATAAGGGTCAAACTTCTGAATAGTCACTTTTAGACCACGATTTTTCAAGAGACGCCCCAGACTTGCTGCCACAATCCCTTTCCCAATAGACGACACCACACCACCAGTTACAAAAATATATTTCGTAGACATAGATTCCTCTTTCTAAAATGCTCAAGGTCTTGTTAACTACGAGGGGAGATAGAAAACAAGACCCTTATGAATAACGACTTTTCAAGAAAACTTCCTGAAAAAACAAAAATAGCTCCCTAGTAACTAGGGAGCCCCGACCTCTAAAAGAGGTGCCCGAACAATATAATACCTTAAAGCAGAACATTTGTCAACCCGAATGGGTAAAACATGAAAAAAAGAAGATTGTTTTCAGAAAACAAATTAAAGATCCGCATCCAAACTGATGACCTGCTCAAGGAACGAAAAAGGAGATCTTACGATCTCCTCTGTGAAGTCTTTTACTCTTCTTCACTCGTTTCAGCGTCATCGTCAGAAAACTCGTCGTCTTCTTCGTTAAGATCCACGTCTTCACCCAAGTCATCAGGAGCGATTTCGTTGATTTCTGCATCGTAAGCTTCCACTTCATTTTTCTCATCATCTGGATTTTCATCATCATATGAAAGAGCTGGATCTGCTTCGTATGCATCTTCGTCTTCTGGATCATCTGCGTTGTAGTCAATGGCATCTGAGTCGCCATCCATAAAGGCATTGACACGTTTTTTCTTAGCTTTTGGTGCTACTTCATCGTCGTCACTTTCTTCAAGAGCGATGATTTCTTCGTCGATTTCGTCTACACCATACCATGAACGAAGACCCCATTTGTTGTCCCCAAGAGAGATGAAGCTACCGTCAAAGTTCAACTCTGTGTAGAACAAAGGCAAAGCTTCGCGGATATCGCTGTTTGATGTTCCAAGGTAGTTTTGAATTTCGTTTACAAGATCGCTAAAATGCATCTCATGATCGCGACCACGAAGTTCCAAGATAGCGCGCGCTACCTCAATCATAGATAGTTCACTTTTTTCTTGCCCAGCAAATACTTCTAATTCCAAAGCGTTTCTCCTCATTTTTACTACTATCGCCAGAGCGAACAGACTCCGACCTCATTTTATCATGTACTCTTTATTGTACGATAATTTTGCGGAATAGTCAAAGGTTAAATGGGGGAAAGTGACAGGACTTTTTATTTCTTTGCTACCCAGCCGATAGCATCGCTTGGGGGAGTTTCGGTATCAATCCAGATGATATATAAAAATTAAGTTGCAATGTTGTACTTCTCAGGTCGGTTCGAACTTACAGAATTTATCATGTAGTAACCTGCTTTCTAAGTTAGTAATTATGATATTAAATCATAAAATTACTTAAAGTTTTGCTGATCAATAATATACAGTCATAAAAAAGTTAACCAAATTATTAATTTGTTCTATTCTATATTTTTTTTGCGTAATCTATATTTTTTTGGAGAGCTAAATATTTCTCTAACATATTTAACATTAAACGGATCCTCTCCAAAATGTTTCATATAAACTTCTATGGCATATGTGTCCATCATTCCAGAAATATAGTCTAATACTTTTCTAGATTTAACCTCTTTATTTTCATTGTCTTCTCTGTTCCATCTATACTCAATGGGCATTAGCATACCATCTTTATTGTACTCATCATTCATAAATAATTCAAAGAGTTTCGTTAAAATTTTTGTTCCAACTCTTTCATAAAGCATGATATTATCTGAACTAGTCACACATTTAAAGATAGTAGTTTTAAGGGCTTCTGCTAAATCTTCATAATTTTTAAAGCCGAGCTCTTCCTTGTTCATTGTTCCTGTTTTTGATTGAAATTCAGGAGATACTTGAATAACACCGATATCTTCGATAAGTTTATTCACAATAATAGAAATTAATTCTCTTCGGAAATAGAAATCATAATCTTCCGATTGAAGTCCTTTATCTCCCTTTTTTTTTGCAAAAGTTTTTGCATTTCTTACCCAAGTATTGAACGCTTTTTTAGATTTAATATTTAGTTCATTATCTTCTATATTTTCCAATCTAAAAATAAATTCATCAATTGTAAAGTAGTTACTAGCTAATGCATCTTCTAAATCATGAGCACAATATGCAATTTCATCTGCAAGATCAACTATTTGAACATCAATTGTTCTAAACGGCAAGTCTTTATTGTTACAAACGTCTTTTAGACTTTCAGATAGTTCATCATAGTCATCTCTATATAAAAATTTTTTCTTACCCTTGTCATAAGGTACAAAATATTTGATAATTGCTGCTAAAGTACGATAAGTCAAATTGAGACCACTAGATTGAGGAAACTTCTTTTCGATTTTTCTTAAGACTCGAATACCTTGCGCATTTCCCTCAAATCCAACATCAGGAGCAAGGTCATTCAAAACTCTTTCCCCATGATGACCAAAAGGAGGATTTCCAACATCGTGAATCAAGGAACCTGTCTCAACCACTATGCTCATTTTTGAGAAATTTTCCTCAATTTTTTTCTGATTTTTTATATCAGCATTCTTAAATTTCGCTTTAATTTCTTTCTCAACCTTTTTTTTGAGTTCATCAACAATTCCATGAGCTATTTGTGAGACCTCAAAACTATGAGTTAATCGATTTCTATGAAAAGCTTTACTATTCACTTCGAATAGTTGCATCTTGCCTTGTTGACGTCTAAATGAAGTTGAGTAGATAACTCTTGCATAATCTCTTTTTAATTGATCACGTTTTCGATTTGGAACTTCATTATGCTCTCTAACTTCTAACTTTTTAATTTTTTTCCAATGATCTTCTAGGAATGTAATTAATTCTGTCATAATATCACCTATGATTTTTTTCTAGACCAACTTCTTCATCTCATCAATACGCGCTACTGTCGCGTCGTACTTAGCTTGGTAGTCGGCTTGTTTGTCGCGTTCTTTTTGGACGACTTCTGGTTTGGCATTGGCTACGAAGCGTTCGTTAGAGAGCTTCTTGCCGACCATGTCCAGTTCTTTTTGCCATTTAGCCAGTTCTTTGTCGAGACGAGCCAGTTCTTCTTCGACGTTAAGAAGATCAGCCAAAGGCAAGTAGATTTCTGCTCCTGTGATGACGCTTGACATTGCGAGCTCAGGTGCAGGGATGGTTGATGCGATTTCCAAGTGTTCTGGATTTGTGAAGCGTTTGATGTAGTTGACATTGCTGTTAAAGAAGGCTTCCAAGTCGCTATCGCTTGTCTTCACAAGGATGGTGATAGGCTTGCTTGGTGCAACGTTTACTTCAGCACGCGCATTTCGAACAGCACGGATCAAGTCTTTGAGGCTTTCTACACCAGTGTGGGCAGCAAGGTCTTCAAAGGCTGGGTTAACAGTTGGGTATGCTGCTGTAACGATAGAGCCTTCTGAAATTTGTCCAAAGATTTCCTCTGTCACGAATGGCATGATTGGGTGAAGGAGACGAAGGATCTTGTCCAAAGTATAAAGGAGAACAGAACGTGTGATGACTTTCTCTTCTTCGTTATCACTATAAAGGACTTCCTTGGTCAACTCAACGTACCAGTCCGCAAACTCATCCCAGATGAAGTTGTAGAGGATGTGTCCAGCTACACCAAACTCAAACTTGTCAAAGTTTTCAGTAACTTTGCCGATCGTTTCATTGAGGTTGTGGAGGATCCAGCGGTCTGTGACATTTCCAGCTCCCTTGTTGGCAACTTTTTCGACATTAGCTGTTGCTTGCTCGAGAGTCAAACCTTCATTGTTCATGAGGATGTAGCGAGAGATGTTCCAGATCTTGTTAATGAAGTTCCATGAAGCATCCATTTTCTCATAAGAGAAGCGGACGTCTTGCCCCGGTGCAGAACCGTTTGAAAGGAACCAACGAAGGCTATCTGTTCCGTACTTATCAATAACATCCATTGGATCAATCCCGTTACCCAGAGATTTAGACATCTTGCGTCCTTGCTCATCACGAATGAGACCATGAATCAAGGCATTTTTGAATGGCGACTTGCCAGTAAATTCCAAACCTTGGAAAATCATCCGAGACACCCAGAATGGAATAATATCATAACCAGTCACCAAAGTTGATGTTGGATAATAACGTTTAAAGTCTTCTGAGTCGACATCCGGCCAGCCCATGGTAGAGAATGGCCAAAGAGCCGAACTGAACCACGTATCCAAGACGTCTTCGTCCTGAGTCCAACCGTCACCTTCTGGAGCTTCTTCGCCGACATATATTTCACCCTCAGCATTGTACCAAGCAGGGATTTGGTGACCCCACCAGAGCTGACGAGAGATTACCCAGTCGTGGACATTTTCCATCCATTGGAGGAAGGTATCGTTGAAACGAGGTGGGTAGAATTCTACCTTGTCTTCTGTATCTTGGTTGGCAATAGCATTCTTGGCCAATTGGTCCATTTTTACGAACCACTGAGTAGACAAGCGTGGTTCAACCACAACACCTGTACGTTCTGAGTGACCAACGCTGTGGACACGTTTTTCGATTTTAACGAGGGCGCCGATTTCTTCCAACTTAGCAACGACTGCCTTACGAGCTTCAAAACGGTCCATGCCTGCAAATTCGAAGGCCAAGTCATTCATGGTTCCGTCGTCGTTCATGACGTTGACTTGTGGCAAGTTGTGGCGTTGACCAACCAAGAAGTCGTTTGGATCGTGGGCAGGTGTGATTTTCACGACACCAGTACCAAACTCAGGATCTGCGTGCTCATCTCCAACAATCGGAATCAATTTATTAGCGATTGGAAGGATGACATTTTTACCAATCAAGTCCTTGTAGCGTGAGTCTTCTGGATTGACTGCAACAGCTACGTCCCCAAACATGGTCTCAGGACGAGTTGTCGCAACTTCAAGGGCGTGTGAGCCGTCTTCTAGCATGTAATTCATGTGGTAGAAGGCACCTTCCACATCCTTGTGAATCACCTCGATATCAGAAAGAGCTGTGCGAGCTGCTGGGTCCCAGTTGATGATAAACTCACCACGGTAGATCCAGCCTTTCTTGTAAAGGTCCACAAAGACCTTGCGAACGGCTTTTGACAAACCTTCGTCAAGGGTGAAACGCTCGCGAGAGTAGTCTACAGAGAGACCCATCTTTCCCCATTGTTCCTTGATGGTAGTGGCATATTCGTCTTTCCATTCCCAGACTTTATCTAGGAATTTTTCACGACCAAGGTCATAACGCGTAATGCCCTCACCACGCAAGCGCTCCTCAACCTTAGCTTGAGTGGCAATACCAGCGTGATCCATACCAGGAAGCCAAAGGGTGTCAAAACCTTGCATTCGTTTTTGACGGATGATGATATCCTGAAGAGTAGTGTCCCAAGCGTGACCAAGGTGGAGTTTCCCAGTTACGTTTGGTGGTGGAATTACGATTGAATAAGGCTTAGCCTTTTGATCGCCTGAAGGCTTGAAAACATCAGCATCAAGCCATTTTTGGTAACGACCAGCCTCAACCTCGGCCGGATTGTATTTAGGTGAAAGTTGTTTAGACATGTGTGTGTCCTTTCTAGTTAATTTCTAAGCTACTTTGATAAGCATCTAAAATGTCAATAGTATCCCTTATAATAGGGCTCTGTGTGGCTTTGTAAAGAGATTTATTCCCAATAATATAAAACTCTTCTTTAGCTCTAGTCGCTGCAACGTTTAAAATATTGGGTTCAGAGACAGCCCAGCGAGCAGCCCCCTCACTCATATTATCTGCTCCAAGCACAAAATATACAATCTTATTTTCTTTTCCTTGGAAAGTATGTACCGTCCCTACATTTATAGGTTTTCCATTTTCCCGCTTTGTGAAACCGATTTTATCTAGTTCTTTTGCTAGTTGAACCGATACATTTTTAAAAGGAGTAATGACATAAATATCATCAAATTCCTCATGTCTTTTCTGTAACTCTTCTTTCAAATAATCAGCTTGCTCCGGAACAAATTTATCCTTAGCACCTCCACCAACGTCAAACCATTCTCCCAGACCTCGATCTTCTTCCTTTCCTTGAACCATTAAATTATCATAAGAAATTTTATTGGAAATACTGAACATCGGATCACTAGAACGACGATGAACCCAGAGAGGAAGTCCTATCCATGTCCCATCTTGTTTTTTAAAACCATATCTACTAGCAGAATCCATCAATTCTTGCGTTGATGATACAAGATATTTAAAAGCTATCTTGTGGTGCTGTGCTAAAAATCCTAAAATATTTTTATCCATAGTCTGTACTGGTTGTATTTGAGAAGGATCTCCAACAGCCATAATACGTTTACTTCTAAAAATAGCCCCCACACTTGCTTGAGGTAATGCCTGACCAGCTTCATCAATAAATACATTACCGATACTATTTTCAGGCAAACACCGAAACATGGAATTAAAGCTTGCAAAAGTTGTACTAATAACTGGAACAGTGAAATTGACCCAATCCCACGCAGCTTTATATAAATCACTAGCATTATCTCTCATTGAATAGTTTTGAGGCTTCTCCCAAATCCATAATGCTTTTTCAAAATGCTTTTTATTGTCATATATAAATTGCTTCCTAACTGCCAGTGCTTTAATAAACAAACGACTCTGCTCTTCTCGATAGTCATCATCAAACCAAAAATTTGATACTTGTAGTTCTTCATATGGAACAGAAAAATTCAACTTTTTAACAGGGTATGTAGCAAGTTCCGATTGTAATTTCAAAATTTTTTCCTGATGACGAATTAATTTATCTTCTTGTTTAGATTTCCATTCATTATACCTCTGTTGCCTTTGACTCAATTGATTTAATTCAAGTTCATGCATTTTTATCTCTTTTTGCAAACCGTGGCAATATTGACTTTCATCATGTACTTTCTTCAGTTCTGCTTTTAGACTTTCATTCGCTTGATTCAATCTCGTAAAATAAGTATCTAATTTCGATGGTGTGAAAAGTCTTTTTAACCATAAGAAACGTGGAGCTTGTAATTTTATCAACTCAACATCTTGTGCTGCTATCTGTTTGTTAACATTTAACATAGAAATAAGACGCTCATGCTCAAACAGCTCAGATTCTATTTCCTTTTTACTATTTTCTAATTGAATATGTTTATCCCGTATTTTAGATAGTTCTGAACGTCTTTGGGCATCATCCTGATGAAACTCTATCTCAACCTGCTGGTAAGCATTTTTCAATTTTACATGCAATCGAATCTTATCTGCTATATCTTGCATCTTTTCTCTTTTATCAAATAGCTTCTGATATTGAATTTTAAACTCTTCGTATACTGATGGATTCGATTGAAATTTAGCCGAATTCAACTCTTGTCGTATTGCTTTTAAAACATTTTGCAGACGGTCTCTATTCTGTTTTTTTCCACCTTCTATCGAAAACAATCCCCAATATTTTTTGTCGTTAGAAACATCTTCATCTTCTAACAATAAATCATTACTGATTTCAGCAAAATAATCAATTTTCTTTAATTCATCTAACCAATTTAATTTCTGATAAATTTCTTTTCTTTGGGGTAATTCATTAACAATATTTTTAACAGCACCATTATTAGAACTTGCAACTACGATTCCCTTTTCTGCAATTTCTTTTGGTAATTTTGCAATAAGATCAGATTTGTCATGACAAACTAGATTCCCTTTAAGCTTAGGAGCCGATAATTCACTAATAATTCTCGCCTGTTCCGTTACCAGATCTGCAAAAATATCTTTTAAAAGTGTCGTTTTACCAGTTCCCGGAGGACCATTGACACTTCTCACATCTTCATCCGCATTCGAAGCTAAATTTACAGCTACTTGTTGCATCATGGAAAGAGCATATTTAGGGTTACTAGGAAATCTTCCTAATGGATAATTTTTCGGTTCAAGTATAGTTTCTAAATCTTTGGGATTAAAATAGGATGATTCTTTATTGCCGTCCAGATTGACCCTTACAGAATCGGATCCTGATAAATAACGATTGAGATTTTCATTATAAATTGATTTTGCATATTTCAAATCCTTTAGAAAAAATGAATGTAAATTTATTTCGTCATCGAAATTCTTAACAAAATAATATCTGCAATCACTTGGTGAAATCTCATACTTTTTGAGAAGTTTACTAAAAACTTCATTGAACTCTCCATCAAGAAACGCCTGACCTAACTGTTCTCGAAGCTCATTTTCTGCTATTAAAAAATCTTTAGGCAATTCCCTATTTTTGAAAATTTGCCCACTCATGGTTAAAAAAAACTTATCAGCCAAGAACTTCAAATCTTTATCAAAGTATAGAGCAAAAGTAAATTTATAAGAAGCTCTTCCCAATTCTTCCTCCGTCGCTTTTAAATTGTATTTGCCTCTTAACACTTCAATAATTTTTCGAAAAGGGAAAATTCCACAATAAACAGCAATCCCTGAACTGGATTTTAATTTTTGACGTTTAAAAAAATCTTTTAATATTGATTGATAATCATCACCTTGAAAAATCTTATACTTAGAATCACTTTTTTCAATATTCCCTTCTGATAATTGTTCTACTGTAATCCAGACATCTAATATTTGATTATGACTACTTCTCATCATGTCTCCCTTAAAGCATATAAAAACAAGAATATATCTTACTCATTAAAAACTCTCCCACTCACTCTTCAGCAAGCCATATATCAGACTGTCACAGCGATTGTCTTGGGCATCTTTACGGTCTCGGATACGAGCTTCGAGGGTGAAGCCAAGCTTCTCTGCGACTCGTTGACTTTGGACATTGTAGCCAAAGCAGGACAATTCAATCTTATGAAGATCCAGTTCTCTAAAAGCTAGATTAATCAAGGCACGCGCCGCTTCGGGCACATAGCCTCGCCCCCAGTAGTCTGGGTGCAAGGTATAGCCAATCTCAAGAACATCATCTTCATGGCGATGGTTGAAATCAACAGAGCCGATGATGGTTTCGGTCCCTTTGACCACAATGCCGTAGCCAGCTGGGAGATTGTCCTTTTGATTGCGTTCAGGAAGGATATGCTCTAGGTAATAAATCTCATCTTCCAAGCTCTTGACGGGTGGAAAGCCTGCTGGATAGGCGACCTCTGGTAAACTAGCGTAGGCATAGATATCCTCGGCATCAGCTACTGTACGGACTCGCAAGACAAGTCGCTCGGTCTCTATCCGTTCTGGTAATTCTGCTCTTGTCATCTTCCTCCCTCGCTTTCCATAAAAAAATGTCCCTGCCATCTACATGACAGGGACGAATGTGCTAATCCGCGGTACCACCCAATTTCGGGCAGTTGCCCGCATCTTTGTTTATTTCAATTTTCATCCATCAGCAACCAGTTTTGACACATTTGTGGACTTCTCAGCACCGCCACTTTCTGTAAAATGTGGGATTCAAAACACCTCTAATGGCTCTATTGTAGCAAGATTTTTTCGGAAATGCAAGGGACAAGAAAGATTACTTGAAGCTGATTCCGTGTTCTTTTAATTTCTTAATCGTAGCTGGGCCGATTCCTTTCAAGGCAAGGAGTTCTTTTTCTGTCCAGTTTTTGAAGTCAGAAGCCGACTTGATGCCTTCATCATAGAAAGTCTTAGCACGATCTACCGAGAGGCCTCCCAAAGTGGCTGCGAAATCTTCTACTGAATTGGCTACTTTTTGAGCTTGTTCCTTGGTTGCTTCTACTGCTTGTTCCACTTTTTTAGAGACAACTTTTCCTGCTTGGCTGGCAGATTTTTCTGCATGTTTCACGACTTTCTTGGTCTCTTCCACAACCTTAGTCACAGTATTTGAAAAGGCACCTGAACGACGAAGGCTATTTCGCAATTGTTTTTTACGTTGGAGTTTCTTTGACATGATAAAATCCTTTCAATAAAAAATCCCTGATCTGACAAGGATTTAATAAAGATATTCTATCAAGATTTCGATAAAAAATCAAGAAAGTATCACTATTTTAATAATTTCGCTCGCCAAACAATCCTTCTGGCAAATCATGAAATCCCTTGCCTGCCTTGAAATTTTCAAACTTTCCAAGCAAGAACTGGTAGGCATCCAAGCGGCTTTCGTAGCGAATCATGGCATCTTTGGCACGCTCGTCTTGGTCTTCTTCGTAGACCTTTTGACTTTCCTTGTGCGCCATGTCGTTGATCATGATCTGGGTATTGACCCAGGCTTCAAATTCCTTCATAAATTCTTGTTCGTAACTCATTGATTCTCCTTATTCTAATCCACGGAAATAGTCCGTATCAATCTCACGGTAGGGCTGAATGTCCTGAACATACTCTAGGACTCCTTGAAATTCCCCGTTCTCATCGTGTACCGCAGCATAGGTGATGTGGACAAACTTGCCTCGCGACTCAGACTTGAACCACATTTCATACTTGTCCTTGACCCCTTCACGAAGACCTTGCATGATAGCTTTGACTTTCTCCAGATATTTTGGAGGGTGACATAACTCGACATTGCGCCCAACTTGGGACGGAGTCCGTTTGAAAATCATCTCATCAGCTGGCGTATTGTCATTGTAATACTGGAAAATATCGTCTTTATTGACAAAGGTAATCTCCATAGGGAGGTGATTAAGGATGAGGTTGGCCTGCTCGACCGAGAGATAGCCATTCCCAAAAGCCTGTTGACTATGGCGGTCCAGCACTGCTTCCTTTTCCTTAGGGGTAAAGGTAATGGTAAACTGGCCTTCTGGCGTATCGATAACTTGCTGAACTTGGCCTTCAGCCATGTCTAGCTGCACGGCCTCCTCTGTACTCTTCTCCTCAACAAAACTCTGGCGTTCTGGAACCCATTTCTCAGACGGACGGATGATGGCATAGCCGTAAGCATCGCTCTCCTCCGCAATCTGAATCCAGTCATCCTGAGTGAAGGACTCAAGAAGAATCATGAGGAGGATGGACTCTTCCTTGAAAATCATACTTTCAAACTCTGTCGCAAAAGCTTCAAAAGCTTCCTTTACAGTGCTAATCGGCACTTCTGGCAGTGACTTGGCTGTCGCTAGAGCTGTCTGAAAGAGTTCTCTGATCTGATCATCCACTCCCCACATAACCTTAGGGGGTGAATCGTGACCATAGCGCTCCATGATAGGAAAGAAGAGCTCTTCCTTGCGCTGGTAGTGGATGTCAAATTGCCCCAACAGCCCCATTTGACGAACCAAACCCTTGCGCATCTCTGCCAGCATTTCCTCGTCTTCCATAGACTCATAGGTATCTAACAATCTCCGAATGCGAATCAAGGCTGCACGGAGGCCCAGATTTTCATCCTTGAAGACGCGAACTGGGTGACCAGGATGCTCGGTATCTTCCACTTCAACGCCCTTAACAGCATTTTTAAAAAGATTGGCATGGACATCACAGAGTTCCATGACATCTTCAAAGGTGACACCTGAGTCTGAGTTCATCAGCTCATGTTCCATGAGGGAAATCTCGATGGCTGAAACACCCGTAAAGGTCGCATCAAAACGCTCCTGAACTGACTCAGGAGAGGCGCCGTTGTGCAATTCTAACAAAATATCCCGTAGGATATGAATCCGTTCATCTGCCATTAGTCTAATCCAATCACTTCATAGCCGTTCGCTTCTAGCGTGCGGACAATCTTGTCCATAGGAGTTCCTTCGAGCTTCGAACCCTGTTTGAGCGATACTTTGCGACCGACTGTATTGCGCATCAAGGGATTAGCAAGTGGTTTAAAACCCAGCTCCACTAGGATTTCCAAGACTTCTGGATGCTTGTCCACCACTTCCGCAACGGGTATTGACACATCGATGATATTGTCCATGACGACCTCCATGTATGTTCTAATACTCAATGAAAATCAAAGAGCAAACTAGGAAGCTAGCCGCAGGCTGTACTTAAGTACGGCAAGGTGAAGCTGACGTGGTTTGAATTTGATTTTCGAAGAGTATAAAATGATTTTACTGCTTATATTATACCACAAGGACGATTAGCATACACCAAAAAAGAGGGGCACCCCCTCTTTCTTAGTTTTTATCCAGATTGCGTAGCATCTCGTCAATCTTATTTCCATATTCAATGGATTCATCTTTGACGAAGGTTAAATCTGGGATTTTGTACAATTTCAAATTGCGACCAAGTTCACGTTTGATGGTACCAGTTGCTTTTTCAAGCCCGATTTGAGCTTTTTGGTTATCCGAAGCAAGGTTACTCAAAATGGTGTAGTAAACCTTGGCAACAGACAAATCCCCCAGCATCTGAACACCTGTGATGGTCACACCTTGAACACGCGGATCACGGACTTTCTTTTGCAAAATCTCATTGACTTCACGCTTGATTTCCATGCCCACACGATCCGTACGGAAATGATTTGCCATGATATTCCTTTCTCTACTTTGAACCAAAAGCTAGGCCAGCAAACCTAGCTATTCCTATTAGATAGAGGAACTACAGCCATTTGAATCTAGGAAACAAACCTTAGATAGAACTGAGGTTCATCAAGGCGCTGTTAACAACGAGTCAAATGAGCTATCGTTTCTCTATTATCGTTTGATTTCTTCCATGACATAAGCCTCAATCACATCATCCATCTTGATATCATTGTAGCCATCAATCATCAATCCACCTTCACGACCGTTTGTAACTTCTTTCACATCGTCTTTGTAGTGTTTCAAGCTTGCGAGTTCGCCGTCATAGATAACGACACCGTCACGGATGACACGGACTTTAGAATCACGGGTAACCTTACCACTCATAACCATAAATCCACCGATGGTTCCCACTTTAGATACCTTGAAGGTTTCACGGATAACTGCTTCACCGATAACTTTTTCTTCGAATTCTGGATCAAGCATCCCTTTCATAGCTTCTTCCATCTCTTCGATAACCTTATAGATAATGCTGTGGAGACGGATTTCCACATCGTCAGCTTCCGCTTGTTGACGCGCTTGAGGTGTAGGGCGTACGTTGAAACCAACGATGAAGGCATTTGAAGCTTCCGCAAGAGTCACGTCAGATTCATTGATGGCACCGACTGCCGAGTGAACGATGGTAACTTTCACACCTTCCACATCGATTTTTTGAAGTGAGGCAGAAAGAGCTTCAACCGAACCTTGTACGTCGGCCTTGATGATGACGTTAACAGACTTGAGTTCACCGGCTTTAAGCGTATCAAAGAGGTTTTCAAGGCTGACACGTTGGGTAGCTTGGCGTTGTTTCATGAGGGCACGTTTTGCACGCTCTTCACCTGCTGCACGCGCAGATTTTTCATCTTCGTAAACGGCAAAGTGGTCACCCGCCATTGGCGCTTCGTTCAAACCTGTGATAGAAACTGGTGTTGATGGTCCAGCAACCTTAACACGACGACCAAGGTCATTGGTCATAGCACGCACACGACCGAAGGTATTTCCGACAACGATTGGGTCTTGGACATTCAAGGTACCTTGTTGAACAAGAAGGGTTGCAACTGCACCTTTTCCTTTATCCAAGCGCGCTTCGATAACCGTACCAATCGCACGAACTGTTGGGTCTGCCTTGAGTTCTTGGATTTCAGCTACAAGAAGGACTGTTCCCAAGAGTTCATCAATATTTTGGTTGAATTTGGCTGAGATTTCGACAAATTCAGAATCTCCACCCCAAGCTGTTGACATAACACCATGCTCTGCCAATTCACCGATAACGCGTTCTGGGTTGGCACCTGGTTTATCAATCTTGTTAATGGCTACAATGATTGGAACATTCGCCGCTTTTGAGTGGTTGATAGCTTCGATAGTCTGAGGCATAACCCCGTCGTCGGCTGCTACAACCAAGATGGTAATATCGGTAACAGATGCACCACGCGCACGCATCGATGTAAAGGCCGCGTGTCCTGGTGTATCAAGGAAGGTAATCTTCTTGCCGTTTTCAACGATTTGGTAGGCACCAATATGCTGAGTGATACCACCTGCTTCTCCTGTTGCAACACGAGAGTTACGAAGGGTATCTAGAAGGGTAGTTTTACCATGGTCAACGTGTCCCATGATCGTCACAACTGGTGGACGCTCAACCAATTCATCTTCATTGAGATAACCATCTTCGACGAAGAAACGTTCGATGTCCGCATTGTCCACTTCTACCTTTTGTTTGGCTTCGATACCATAATCTACCAATAGGAGTTCAATGGTGTCTCCATCCAAAGATTGGTTTTGTGTAGCCATAACACCCATCATAAAGAGTTTCTTAACGATTTCAGCTGGCTCACGTTTAATACGTTTTGCGATTTCCGCAACAGTCATACCATCTGTATACTCAAATTCTGTTGGCAATTCATGGAACTTACGCTCTGTAACAGGTTTTGGTGCCTGATTGCGGTTATTTTGCTTGTTGCCTTTTTTATTCTTTTTATTGTTATTCCAGTTACTATTTCTTTGATTTCTCACTTGATTCTGACTACTTCGATTCTTTTGTTGTTTTCTAGGACCATCTTCTTCGTGATCATAATCGTCACGTTCTTTGTCTGGTCGAGCTTGTTTTTTACGACGTGTGTCCACTGGCGCTTCCTTAGCTACAGGAGCTACCGCTACGGCTGGCTGAGTTTGTTCAGCTAGCTTAGCAGCTTCCTCAAAGATTTCCTCAGGTTCCTTGCGTTTATTAGCTTGAGCCAAGGCTTCTTTAGCAGCTTGCGATTGTTTGAAGCGCTCCTCGCTTGAGCGTGCGTACTCTGCATTTTGCTCTGCTTTTAGGGCTGCTGCACGGGCTTTAAAGTCAACACGTGGCTCAGCTTGTTTTGGCTGGAAGTCTTGTTGCTGACGGCGATCATTGCCACGATTTCCTTGGCCTTGTGGTTTTTTCCCTTGGTCGTTAAAACGGCGATTGTCGCGGTTTCCTTGACCAGGTTTGCCACCATTACGGCCGTCGTTTTTCGGACGGTTACCGTTTTGTTGTTGGTCACGGTTATTGCCCTTGTTTTGTTTGCGTCGCTCTGCCTGCTCTTTTGCACGTGCCTCACGCTCCGCCTTGAAGTTTCGGCTCTGCGGTCTTGCAGCCACCACTTTTTCTTCCTTAGGAGCTACAGGTGTAGCTGGTTTACTTTCTTCCTTAGCGACAACTGGTTTAGCCGCAACAGGCTTTTCAGCTTTCTTTTCTACACTTGCTTTTGGTGTCGCAGGTTTTGCTTCTGCCTTAGGGGCAGGTTCAGATTTAAAACTAGCTGCGATTTGCTCAGCAGCAGCAGCTTCCACGCTCGATGAGTGGCTTTTCACATCCAAGCCCAACTCTTTTGCACGCGCTACAACTTCTTTACTTTCTTTTCCAAGTTCTTTTGCGATTTCGTACAATCTTTTCTTAGACAAATCATGTCCTCCTCTTCTATTCCATAAGAGACCTCATTTTCTTTGTAAATCCAGCATCTGTCACAGCCAAAACCTTTCTCGATTTTCCGACTGCTATGCTTAATTCCAGTGTTGAAAACACGGTTATAACTTCTAATTGATAATAGTCACTTTTATCTTGAATCTTCTTGGTCAGATTGGGGCCAGCATCATGGGCTAGAAAGACTAGCTTGGCTTTCTGGTCTTGGATGGCCTTGACCACCAATTCCTCACCTGATATGATCCGTCCTGCTCGTTGAGCAAGACCCAAGAGATTGCTTATCTTTTGCTTATTCAAGTCCTAACTCTCTTCTTTTTACTTTGTGATCCACATAAGCGATCAACTCGTCATAAAAGCTTTCTTCAACTTCCATGTTAAAGCTGCGGTTAAAGACTTTCTTCTTTTTGGCCTCTAGGGCTTCTGTATTGTCTAGCTTGATATAAGCGCCACGGCCATTGGCCTTGCCTGTCGGATCGATAAAGACCTCTCCTTCTTTGTTCTTGACAATGCGGAGCAAATCACGCTTGTCAATCACTTCGTTAGATACAACAGACTTGCGCAAAGGGATTTTTCTTGTTTTCATCTTTCCCTCCTCTAGCAGCTTTTATTCTTCAATCAATTCATCTACATCTGCGTAATCCACTTGATCTGCTTCTTCCATAGCTTCAAACTCACTGGCAGACTTGATATCGATACGGTAACCTGTCAAATGAGCTGCCAAGCGAACGTTTTGTCCACGACGACCGATAGCAAGAGAAAGCTTGTTATCAGGTACAACGACCAAGGCACGTTTGCTGTCGTTTTCATCAAAGATAACTTGGTCAACCTCTGCAGGTGCGATGGCATTGTAGATAAACTCAGCTGGATCCGCTACCCACTCGATAACGTCAATGTTTTCTTCTACAGGAATCATACGGTCGCTCTTAGCGTCGTAGCGAGCTGGGTGGAATTTGCTGGTGATTTTCTTGATATTAGCACCACCACGCCCAACGATTGTCCCGATAGCGTCCACGTTTGGATTATGGCTACGAACGGCAACTTTAGTACGGTCACCAGCTTCGCGGGCTACGCTCATGATTTCAACAGTTCCATCGTAGACTTCTGGAATTTCTTGCTCCATCAAACGCTTAATCATTTCTGGATGGCTACGACTGACAAAGACGTTGACACCACGAGGGTTGTCTTCAACCTTGTAAACATAAACTTCGATACGATCGTGGGAAGCAAAAACTTCTCCAGGGATTTGGTCTTGTTTTGACAATTGGGCTTCGATGCTGCCAAGGTTGACATAGATGAAACGGTTGTCAAAACGTTCTACTGTACCAGACATGATTTCTTGTTCATGTTCCTTGTAAGTATTGTAAGTGATGGCACGTGTTTGTTTGCGCATTTTTTCCATGATGGTTTGCTTGGCAGATTGGGCTGCTACACGACCAAACTCAGCTGGTGCTTCTTCAAACTTGATTTTGTCACCAAGCTCATAGGCTGAATTAATGGCAAGGGCATCTTTCAAGCTGATTTCCAAACGGCTATCAAATACTTCATCAACAACTTCACGGACAGTATAAACTGTAAAGTCACCAGTCTTTTCGTTGAAGTCGATGGCTACGCTATCTGATTGACCATAGCGTCTACGATAAGCGGAACGAAGCGACTCTACTACTGCGTCGATGATGTCTTCTTTTTTGATTCCCTTGTCTTCTTCCAAAATGCGGAAGGCCTCTAGCATTTCTTTACTCATGTTTTCTTCACTTTTGAATCCTCAAAAGCTATCCTTTCTTTTCTATAATTTTACTGCTAAACGTGCTTTTGATACTAAACTGTATGGAATTTGGACAGTTTTCTTACGTGTTTTGTCCATATATTCCATAGTCAACTCATCCTCTTCAAAGGATACCAAAGTTCCTTCAAAGACTTTTTGTTTATCAATGGCTTGGTAGAGCCCGACATGGATGTATTTCCCAACTGATCCAGCGACGGCATCCTTGGTTTTCAAAGGACGTTCCAAGCCTGGACTAGTGATTTCTAGGAAATATTGTTCTGGGAAGGGATCGGGCTTGATGGTGTCTAGGACAGGACTGATAATTTCTGTCAGGTCTGCCGTGTCGTTCAAGGTAATTCCTTCGGGTTTGTCTACAAAAATACTGAGAATCATGTCACTGCCAATCTTTCCATACTCGATATCCACGAGCTCGAAAGGCGCTTGGATGACAGGTTCTACAACTTCTCTGACTAATTCTATGATTGTTGCGATTGCGTCCACCTCCTCATAAGCAAGAGGCGAAGATATTTCCCCGCCTCTCTTTCTCATATTCTTACTATCAGTATAGCACGTTTGTCAATTTATGTAAAGTATAAGCACTCAAACGGCTGGTTTTCAAGCTATTTCTTAAAATTCTGCCTCAACTCGGTAGATCACTTGACCTTTGCTGGAGAATTTTTGCTCATATTCCGTCATGACATTGCCTTCAAAATCACTGGCATGCAGGTCCAACCAAACTCCGTTCAGTTTCATCCCATACTGAGAAAAACTCACCAAGCTGTACTCAAACAAGCCACGATTGTCTGTCTTGAAATGGATTTCCCCATTCTCAGTCAAAATGCGCTTGAAGGTATCCAAGAAACTCTTGTAGGTCAAACGACGTTTTTCATGGCGTTTTTTAGGCCAAGGATCAGAAAAGTTTAGGTAGAGACGATCAATCTCACCGTCTTCAAAGTAGTCCGTCAAATCAGAACCATCTACCCACAACAACTTGATATTAGGAACTCCAACTTCTAATACCTTATCCAAGGCATAACTCAATACAGACTTTTGAATGTCAATCCCGATGTAGTTGATGTCAGGGTTTTGCTTGGCCATTCCAGATACAAAGGCCCCTTTCCCACTCCCTACTTCAACATGAATAGGATGATCATTTCCAAACAAGTCTCGCCATTTCCCTTTAGCTTCCAAGGGATTGAGGATAACATACTGGGGATTGGCCTCTAGTAACTCTGTCGCCCCTTTACGATTTCTAACTCTCATCTTTTCTTTCCATACTTGTCACGGAAGACACGCAAGGCATAAATCTCCCGGTTTACATTATCTAAATCTTGATTTACAAAGTATTTGGCAATCTGGCTCAAGTAAGAATACTGACCATACCAATACAATTTATCTAACACTGTCTGATTGTACTTATAGCCATAGTCTCTCAACCATTGACGCCACTGATGATCTGGAATATAATGACACAACATATGCGCTACATCAAACATACGATCCGTCAGACGAACCGAATCCCAATCCACTAGATAAACGAGTCCACTCTCTGTCTCAATCCAATTACTATGGTGAAGATCACCATGCACAATCGTTGCATGGTCTTCCCTAAATCCTGGAACCGTCCTGCGCAAATCATCAATCACCGAGTTTAAGTACTGATGTCGTTTCAAGACTTCGGGTGCTTCCTGCCTCCAAGACTGCAACAAGTCTACTGGCGTTTCCATGGTATATCCCAAACGGCTCAACTGCTTCATCAAGGGACGTGAGCGGTGAAGACGTGTCAAGATATTGATGATCTGCTTGCGGTTCATATCGTGCGGTGTCAAGATTTTGCCCGTCAACCATTCCTGGGCACACATATCACGACCATCTGGCAAACGACGAGTCCATAGTAATTGAGGAGCGATTTGTTCTCTGGCCAGGCCAGGTAGGATTGGAGAGGTGTTCATTTTTACAAAGACGCGCCTCCCATCAGGGTAGCTTCCCATATAAGCTTTGCCGCTCTTCCCAGGTATAGGGGTCAGCGTTAGCTCATTATCACCCAAGTCCATTTCTTTCCTCCGTATAAAGTTTCCTTACTATTCTACTAGTTTTTGGTCTATTCGTCAACCAGTCCATACCCGATTTTCAAAGAAAAGCCTCTGGATCGGCTTGAGGCATTATTATGAAAAGAAAAAGGCAAGCATCATCGTCTGCTTACCTTTTCATGATTTTTATAAATAAGTTAAGAGTGGTAAACTATTGTAAGACATGTGGACTAAAGTGGAAACCCATAGGTTTTGGCTCTTTTTGTAAGCAAATCCCAGCAACAAGCCTCCAAGTAGATAAAAAATAAACGAAGGGACATTAGAAGGTCCATGCAGGAAAGAAAAGAGAGAAGAAGTTAGCACAAGCCCTAACCAAGAATTGTCAAAAACGGCACCTTGAAGAAGGCCTCTGAAAATAAGTTCCTCCTGGATGGGGCCAAAAACTGAGGAAGTCAAAATCAAAGACAGAGAAATTCCTCTGCTGACTTCCGATAAGTGTTGAACTCCTGCGCCAGAAGAAACAGCAAAGAATTTAATATAAACCAGCGTCTCAAGTACACTTAGAAGAAAGATTACAATGAAAAGCAAAAGTTCTTTCTTGCTTAACATCCCAAAAGAAATCATTTCAAACTTTCTAGCATAAGCAACACTCAGCGCGGTTACAAGAAGACTTACAATAATCAATGCAGATTCATTTTGAAAAAAATCCCCATGGTTAATCGTATAAGGAACTGTAATTACGATTAGTAGTACTAAAAATCCAAAACAAAAGGCATGACATTTATTAAAAATGGCCATAAAATTAACCTCTCTCCGATTAGAGTCAATCAAAATAAGGATTCAAGAATTTTTATTTATGAATTCTTTGTCTCCACTTAATCATACCTGAAGTAATTAAAAGTGCAACCGCTAGACGTAATAGATTGTAACTTTCTTCCACTCCTGTATTAGGTAGTAATTGTTTACTCAAATGACTGGTTTTGGAGGGAGAATCATTCCCCTCAACCTTGGATAAAGGAGTTTGTAACTTCTCAGTATTTTCAGAAATCGTCTGAGATGACTCCCCTTGCTTCTTCTTATCTATCATTACCAAATCTTCAGACTGAACAGTTATAGTGTCAGAAGGAGGAATATTATTCTTCAATGGCTCTCTGTTATCACTGTTATTAGTCGAATTTTCCTTTGAATTCTTCACCTCTCCTGTTTTATCATCACGGACACTTCCAGTTACTGTATCCTCAGAAGATGCTATTGTTTCCGTTTGCTTAGGTGAGTTTCTCGAGTACATATAATCATAAACCTGTTGTGCAGTCGCTCCCCCACCAACCCATCCAGATATCGGACGTCCATTTCTTAAATACAAAATTGTTGGTGTTCCTGGAATACCGACTTTTTTAAATAGAAACTCTCTCGCTTCCCCATCAAAATCCTTACCATCCAAATCATAATACTCTAACTTCTTTTCAATCAAGTTATTAAATTCTTTCAATTCAGGAGAAAATTGACGACAATGAGAGCAAGTTTTTCTACCAAAATAAATAGTATGTTCCAATTGATCCTCTGTAAAAGATTGACGAACGGCTTCAATATCCACCTTTTTAAAGTCTGTAACATTCTTCTCATACTCTTCTGGGGTTACAACAGAAGGTTTATTCTCCACCTTTTCCTTAGTCGGTGGCAAAACTGGTGCCACAAGAGAACTATCATTAGTCTGTATAGAGGAAGAAGTAGTCTGCTCTTCTGCATATACAACACCCGTAGTAATAGATGCAAATACAAGTGGCACAAGTAATAGCGATTTTATATTTTGTTTCTTCATAAGAATACTCCTTTACATTTGTTAGCTTTATCTTACCTTATTTAAGATTACAAATTCATCTAAATCTTAAATGGTCATCGAAACGTCTTGAATTGTACAAACTTCATTAAAAAAGGTAAGTATTTCGAAAACACTTACCCTTTTTAATTGAGTTGTACCAAAGGTCTATTAAAAAGATGAATACTTGAAAACATCTACTATCATTCTGTTTTTTACACATTAAGCAAACCAGTTCTATAGTTTCATAATTTTTTCTTACTATGAACGTTCTTTATTTTTATATGCTTTATAATCTAATCTATGTTTTATCAGACTATAGATTGTAACAGGAGTACTCACCAGTACCACAATATTTTTCCAGAATTCCGTTGAAATCATGAGTACTCTTATACAAAGAAAAAGAGACATCAATATTACTACAACTCGGGCAAATAAATCTAAATAATCTACATACTTTTTCATATCGATACTTCATCCTTCACTTTTATCTTAATATATGATAAGTAAGCAATTTTTTAATTCTAATACTAACTAACATCCCTCCCACTCTAAACAAGAGTACTGGAGTGTTATCTATTGACCAACTTATATTTAAACTATTCAGCAATATCAATATTACTTAGCATAAACTTCAAAAATTTTAAAAACTTTTATAAAAACTCTAAATTTTACATTAACCTATAAATTATCTGTTGTTTATACTCTTCGAAAAAACCTTCAAACCAGATCGGCACCACCTTTCAGTAGGTATATGTTACTGACTTCGTAAACCTTATCCACAACAAACAGTATTTTGAGCTATCTGTGACCAGCCTTCTAGCTTATTCTTTGTTTTTCATTAAGTATCAACTAACAGGGGTAGCACAAAAAAACATATTAGCCGCCGTGCCTACACCAACCGCTCCCCACGGACCTGCAAAAACAGCACCTACGCCAATTCCAGCGGAAATTGCAGTTTCACAATCACCAAATTTTTTACCACCTTCAACGCAAGCAAGCATATCAGTATCCATACTCTCAAATTGTTCCATCATTTTTGTATTCATAACAAATACTCCTTTTATATTTTTTATTTTTGTCTTGTTGCAACTTTGACAAGTTTAGTATATCATTGTTTTTTTAAAATTTTTCATCCAAATCTTGAATTGCAAAAACTTCATAAAAAAAGGTAAGTATTTCAAAAACACTTATCCTTTAATTTGAGTTTTTTGTCTTGTTGCAACCTTGACAAGTTTAGTATAGCACTGTTTTAATTTTTTTCACTCAAATCCAGAGTCACAATAAAAATATTAGGAATACATAAACTATAATTAACATATCACCTATACTGTACCCTAGTATCCATATCTAATATTAGATAATTCTCTTAATTTTTTTATCTGATCAGACTGAATTTCAGATAAATGGAGCGCATTTTCAATTAATACATTTGAAATTTCAATGTTCATTCGACTAAGGGTATAAGGAATCGATATACTTCCTTTCTTTAATTCACATTCGTAAGAAATCAATATATCTTTCAAAGGGAGGAGTTGAGAATCACATTTTATATTTTGAATAAGTTCTTCTAATATGATGATAGCTTCACGGCGTCTTTCAACCCCACCAGAAAACCACTTTAACCCTCTCATTATAGAGGTCCACCCGAATTCCAACCTGCATTCCCACCTGAAAATCCATTAACAATAGAATTAGTAAGAATTTTATTTATAGCTTCAGGCCAGTTTACCCAGCAACCTTTAGAGTTATCACAATATAAACCATTACCGTAATATATTGTTTTTCCTCCTACTTTACTCGCAAGCATCTCAGTATCCATAATCTCAAATTGTTCCATCATTTTTAGATTCATGACAAATACTCCTTTTCATTTTTAATTTTTGTCTTGTTACAACTTTGACAAGTTTAGTATATCATTGTTTTTTAAAATTTTTCATCCAAATCTTGAATTGTCATCGAAACGTCTTGAATTGCTCAAAGAGCATAATTTCCTTAGTCAACTAATAAGAAGTGAATAAAATTAAATTCTATTATTCAGAAATCTAATCTTATTCACTTCTCATAATCGATAATTATTTTTAATCTACTATTTTTAGCTAAATATCCTGTGTAAAAAAGTCAGCAAAAATGGTAATGTTGCGAAAATATTATTAATCACATGCACCGCATAGGATGGATAAATGCTCTTGGTATAGCGGGTCAAACCAGCAAAGATGATTCCAACTGTTGCAAAGACGAAGATATCTAACAGACTAGGCAGGCTTGAAAAATGAGGGAGAGCAAATAAAATAGAAGGAAGAAGCAAATCAAGACCAAATCGCGAATGCTTAAAGAAAGCGTGTTGCAGTAATCCTCTATAGATTAACTCTTCCATCAGTGGAACCAGAAAGAACAGGGCTATATAAATACCTAGCTCTGCAAAGTTAGTCCCACTATAACCAATCAATACAGCCCAACCTTCCGCAATTGACTGGACATGTTTAGCTGTCTGAATATTAAAAGATATATGAACTATCGCTACTAGGACTGCCAGAATTGAATAACAGAGCCATTTTTCTCTCGGAACGCGAAAGAGATAGCCATGGCCTGTCTTAACAAGAATCCAAATCATGACTCCGCTAAATAGCAAACTCAAGATATTTTGAATCCAGAAGAAATTGCCAATCTGGGAAGAAAATTGCCAATAGTTTTGGACAATAAGCGTCAGTTGAGAAAGGCCAAATACGAAAAATAGGTAGGATAAAATTGCACTTGTTTTGAATAGAAGCTGATACTTTTTCATGTAATCCCTCCTTTATAAACTCGGAACATCTCTAATATAAACCATATTTCCCTAAATCCTTACTCTAAATCTTAAGTAGTGCTTGAGATTTCTTGAATGGTTAAAATAAGGGAAATTGGAAAACAGAAATATCTATGTCTTTATTTCAAAAAATCACTGCCTCCCCCAGATAAACCTGAGGAAAACAGTGATTCAGTTTTTAGGAATCAGGAATGAATGTAAGGAGATGCATTTGACATTTTTATAATAAAAATCAAAAAACAAGGTATAATCTTTATTGAAAACAGCCATAAAGGTAATCACTTAAACACTAAGTAAGCCTTCCTACAAGCCATTCTTTACCTCCAATCTCTCTAAAACAAACCATTTTAATAACCAAAATCCGACAACATAGCCAGCACCAAAGAATATAGCTATAAAAGCTATCATGGGATTCAAGAAATAGAAGATCACAACGGACACAAAGGTTAGCACAAAAACATTGAAGGCAATGGTGTCGGAAGCCAAGACTAGAATATAGGGTGTCAACCAGTCTAAGGTTTTCGAATATGGGAAAAATAAGTGTTTATACATGATATATTCCTATACAGTATAGAGAGTATAAACTCAAAGAAATACCCAGATTAATAACTCTCTATACTAACTCAATCCTCTAATGTGGCCATAAAACTGAAGCTGCTGCCCCACCAGCTGCGCAAATCAAATAAATCTGAGGAGTTGGGAAAGGGATTGTCTGCATACAAAGCGAAATCCCCTCAACTGCACCACCTACTCCACTTAAAAATGCATCTGCAAGTTGTTTATCACCAGCTGTTATCGTTGTTAGTTTTTCATCGGATAAAATGAAGAAATTATTGACTGATTGTTCCATTCTTTTCACACTTTCTTTATTAAATTAATTTGGCTAGTAGATAAAAGATAGATTAAGGCATTAAAGATAATGAAAATATGTCCGTAAAATAAAATCAAATTCGCATCCAAACCAAGATACAGTTTGACCATCACAAAGATAAGCAAAAGGATTTGAAACCATAACGTTTTTCCAAAAATAAATTTAAAGCGATTTCGAATTTCTACTTCCTTGATTTTTACCGTTACTCCTTTATTAGCAAGAAGGAAAACTCCTACTTCGAACAAGCCACTGTAGAGAACAAGCCACCCAATCGATACATTAGAGATTTGCAAAAATGTCCCTAAAAGAATATCCAAAATACTAGTCAAGAAAATAACAACAAATAATCTATATCTCATATAAATCTCCTCCTTACTACTATCTTTAAAAGTTTAACTTGCCCTCAAAGCTCCCCAAGCTGCTGTACAGAACTGTGCTCCTAAAATCCCTCCAGCAAGAGTTCCCACAACTGGGATAACACTCCCCAGAGCTGCACCTCCTATTGTACAAACTCCCAATGCTTGAACAACTTCTCCAGCCCCTACTTTATCTCCACCTTCAACGCAAGCGAGCATATCAGTATCCATAATCTTAAATTGTGACATCATTTTTGTATTCATGACAAATACTCCTTTTTATTTTTAATTTTTGTCCTGTTGCAACCTTGACAAGTTTAGTATATCATTGTTTTTTAAAATTTTTCATCCAAATCTTGAATTGTCATCGAAACGTCTTGAATTGTAAAAACTTCATTATAAAAGGGTGAGTATTTCGAAAACACTTACCCTTTTATACTTCATTAGAGTCTACTTCTTATAATACTTCAAACCCCAAATAAGCAAAAGCATGATAAGCAAGCATAGAACCGCGCCAATATAAGCGATGAGTTGTTGGTAAGATTCTCCTGCTGTGATACCTCTATACAAACAGATAATAGACATAAAGCCTGTCAAGCCGATGAACATGAGTTGATTGGTTCTAGGACTAACCAAATCATCATCTTCAAACTCTCTTATCTTCATTTCCCTAGTGAGATAAACAGTAGCCAAAATAGAAGCTAAGTTAATAACCACTAAAAGAAATTGGAGGACTAAGGAAAAATTTAAAAATTGACGAGATAGAAATAGATAAGTAGAGACAAGCAAGGGCAACTGCCCTAGGAACAATCTCGCAAGGAAGATGGTCCGTTTTTTTAAAAATATTTTTTTCATTGCTTTCTCCATTACAATTAAATGACATCTAATCATTTTCTAAAATTTGATAACTTTTGTGAAATGTTTTAGCAGAAACAACTCTATGATTGGTGATATCTATATAATCACCTGGATAACCAAGAACATACATTCCATAACCAGCGAATCCTCCTCCAACTGTTCCAACTAGACCAAACTTGATATTCGTTGCGAGAGAAGTGTTGAGACCTGCCATTAGAATGCGCACATGATTATCCAACCAAACCATATAATTTTTTTGAAAAGCTTCCTCTACCCAACTTGGTTTAGGAGTTGCTTGACCAATTTCCCAAACATCAACAATTTGATTCCCATATTTTGCCTTCATAGTTTCAATCCTTTTTAAATACCATTACATGAGTTTGGAGTTCCCCCTATACCATAAGGACCACATGGTTTTGAAAAATGTATAATAGGCCACTTACCATTTAATTGATCCAAAGTTGGAGAAGGTGCTAGCCCACCCAATAAACCAGCAATCATATCTCCCCAACCTCCGAAACCTCCTTCAACTTTCGCAAGCATCTCAGTATCCATAATTTCAAATTGTGACATCGTTTTTGTATTCATGACAAATACTCCTTTTTTATTTTTAATTTTTGTCCTGTTGTAACCTTGACAAGTTTAGTATATCATTGTTTGTTAAAGTTTTTCATCCAAATCTTGAATTGTCATCGAAACGTCTTGAATTAGCTTTTTATTTGAAACCACCTCTAAATTTTTTAAAAAAAGATAGTTTCTAATCACTTTTTTACCATTCAGGAAGTTTCAATGACAATTCAAGATTTTATAAAATATGAACTTAGTATCATGGTATAATAAATTCATATTTTATATGAAAGGATTTGCCAATGACTTCTTATAAACATACATTTGTTCCTCAAATAGATGCTAGAGACTGTGGTGTCGCTGCCTTAGCCTCGATTGCCAAATTCTATGGTTCAGATTTTTCTCTAGCTCACTTGAGAGAACTTGCAAAGACCAACAAAGAAGGGACGACTGCTCTTGGCATTGTAAAAGCCGCTGATGAAATGGGCTTTGAAACAAGGCCTGTTCAAGCAGATAAAACGCTCTTTGATATGAGCGATGTCCCCTATCCATTTATCGTTCACGTTAACAAAGAAGGGAAACTCCAACATTACTATGTTGTCTATCAAACAAGGAAAGACTATCTGATTATTGGTGATCCTGATCCTTCTGTAAAAATCACCAAAATGTCAAAAGAACGCTTTTTCTCTGAATGGACTGGAGTAGCTATTTTTCTAGCTCCCAAACCCAGCTATCAACCCCATAAAGATAAAAAGAATGGTCTACTGAGCTTCCTCCCTCTGATTTTCAAACAAAAATCTCTCATTGCTTACATTGTTCTCTCAAGCTTATTAGTCACTATTATCAATATCGGTGGTTCTTATTATCTCCAAGGAATCTTGGATGAGTACATCCCAAATCAGATGAAATCAACTTTAGGAATTATCTCAATTGGTCTAATTATCACCTATATCCTCCAACAAGCCATGAGCTTCTCCAGAGATTATCTCCTAACTGTTCTGAGTCAGAGATTAAGCATTGATGTAATTTTGGCCTATATTCGCCATCTCTTTGAACTTCCTATGTCTTTCTTTGCGACACGTCGTACAGGAGAAATCATTTCACGCTTCACAGATGCCAACTCTATTATAGATGCCTTAGCTTCTACTATTCTCTCTCTTCTTCTTGATGTTTCCATTCTGATTCTTGTAGGGAGCGTCTTACTGGCACAAAACCCTAATCTCTTCCTTCTTTCTCTTATTTCCGTTCCTATATACATGTTCATCATCTTTTCTTTTATGAAGCCTTTTGAAAAAATGAACCATGATGTCATGCAAAGTAATTCTATGGTTAGTTCTGCCATTATCGAAGATATCAACGGGATTGAAACTATAAAGTCGCTCACGAGTGAAGAAAATCGCTATCAAAATATAGACAGTGAATTTGTAGATTATTTGGAAAAATCCTTTAAACTTACTAAATATTCTATTTTACAAACTAATTTAAAACAAGGAACAAAGTTAGTTCTTAATATACTCATCCTATGGTTTGGGGCTCAATTAGTTATGTCTAGTAAAATTTCTATCGGTCAGCTGATTACCTTTAACACACTTCTTTCTTACTTTACAACTCCTATGGAAAATATTATCAACCTCCAAACCAAACTCCAATCTGCGAAGGTCGCTAATAACCGTTTGAATGAAGTCTATCTAGTTGAATCTGAGTTTCAAGTTCAAGAAAGCTCTGTTCATTCACATTTTTTGATGGGCGATATTGAATTTGATGATCTTTCTTATAAGTATGGTTTTGGGCGAGATACCTTAACGGATATTAATCTCACGATTAAACAAGGAGATAAGGTTAGCCTAGTTGGAGTTAGTGGTTCTGGTAAAACAACTTTAGCCAAAATGATTGTCAATTTCTTTGAACCTTACAAAGGACATATTTCCATCAATCATCAGGATATTAAAAACATTGATAAAAAAATCTTGCGACGTCATATTAATTACCTGCCCCAACAAGCCTATATCTTTAATGGATCTATCTTGGAAAACTTAACATTGGGCGGTAATAATATGATTAGCCAAGAAGATATTCTAAAAGCTTGTGAATTAGCTGAAATCCGTCAAGACATTGAAAGAATGCCTATGGGCTATCAAACTCAGCTCTCTGATGGAGCTGGTTTATCAGGAGGACAAAAGCAACGAATCGCTCTCGCTCGTGCTCTCCTAACTAAAGCTCCTGTTTTAATACTAGATGAAGCTACTAGCGGTCTTGATGTCTTGACCGAGAAAAAGGTTATAGATAATCTTATGTCCCTAACTGATAAAACCATTCTTTTTGTAGCCCATCGTCTCAGTATAGCCGAACGAACCAACCGTGTCATTGTTCTTGACCAGGGTAAAATCATTGAAGTTGGGAGTCATAAAGAGTTAATACAGGCGCAAGGCTTCTACCATCATCTGTTCAATAAATAAGGAGAATGTTATGAATCCTAATCTTTTTAGAAGCGTCGAGTTTTATCAGAGACGTTACCATAACTATGCGACAGTATTAATCATACCACTTTCATTACTGTTTACTTTCATCTTGATTTTCTCCCTTGTTGCCACAAAAGAAATTACTGTTACTTCCCAAGGAGAAATCACCCCTACAAGTGTCATTGCATCCATTCAGTCAACAAGTGACAATCCTATCCTTGCTAATCATTTAGTGGCAAATCAAGTAGTTGAAAAAGGAGACTTACTCATCAAATACTCTGAAACAATGGAAGAAAGTCAGAAAACTGCCTTAGAAACTCAATTACAAAGACTTGAGAAGCAAAAAGAAGGACTTGGAATTTTGAAACAAAGCTTAGAAAAAGCGACTGATCTTTTTTCTGGCGAGGATGAGTTTGGCTACCATAATACCTTTATGAATTTTACTAAACAATCCCATGATATTGAACTGGGTATCACAAAGACTAACACTGAGGTTTCAAATCAAGCTAATCTTGCCAATAGCAGTTCATCAGCCATCGAACAAGAAATTACAAAAGTGCAACAACAAATTGGAGAATATCAGGAGCTGAGAGATGCTATCATAAATAAAAGGGCACGCTTACCAACCAGCAATCCACACCAGTCAATTTTGAATCGTTATCTTGTAGCCTCACAAGGACAAACACAGGGAACTGAAGAGGAGCCATTTTTATCTCAAATCAATCAAAGTATTGCAAATCTTGAATCATCTATCGCAAGCCTCAAAATTCAGCAAGCTGGTATCGGAAGTGTAGCAACTTATGATAATAGTTTAGAAACCAAAATTGAAGTACTCCGCACTCAGTTTTTACAAACAGCTTCTCAGCAACAACTAACCGTGGAGAATCAATTAACAGAATTAAAAGTACAACTAGATCAAGCGACACAGCGTTTGGAAAACAATACCTTAACCGCTCCAAGTAAAGGTATCATTCATCTGAACAGCGAATTTGAAGGTAAAAATAGAATTCCAATTGGTACAGAAATTGCTCAAATATTCCCTATTATAACAGATACAAGAGAAGTACTAATCACTTACTACGTATCATCTGACCTTCTCCCCTTACTAGATAAAGGACAAACTGTAAGATTAAAACTTGAGAAGATTGGAAATCACGGCATTACCATCATCGGTCAACTTCAGAGCATTGATCAAACTCCCACCAGAACAGAGCAAGGCAATCTCTTTAAATTAACCGCTCTTGCAAAACTATCTAATGAGGATAGTAAACTCATCCAATATGGCCTACAAGGTCGCGTCACTAGTGTAACTGCAAAGAAAACATATTTTGATTATTTCAAAGATAAAATTTTAACACATTCTGATTAATTTTCAGATAACACTCTAGAACTATTTATTATCTTATCAAAAAGGAGAATCGTAACATGGATAAGAATCAAAACCTAACTTCATTTCAAGAACTAACAACTACTGAACTCAACCAGATTACAGGTGGAGGATGGTGGGAAGATTTCTTATATAACATTAATAGATATGCTTATAACATCGCACAAGAACTTCATCATCCAATACAACTATAAAAAAATAAGACCGAGAAACAAGCACTCTCGGTCTTATTTTTCATCATTCTGTATGTATCATAGTAAGCACCTGACGAAAGACTTGATCTTGACAGGTGGTATTGAGACTAGCATTGGGATAACTTTCAACAGTCTTCATGACGGTATAGAGACCAACACCTCGGCCCTCCCCTTTAGAACTAACTCCAAAAGAGAAGATTTCAGAAATATCGATGCCCTCTTCTTTGATGGAGTTTTCAATGATAAAGGTCTCTTGTGCCCCATTTTTTAAAAAGGCAATTGAAACGTGAGGTTGACCAGCCTCTGCACTGGCTTCAATAGCATTGTCACAAAGGATAGACACAATGGTTAGAAAATCAAGTAGGCTCATACCCTCAACTTGAATCTCCTCAGGAACTTCGACATTAAAGACAATATCCTTTTCTCTTGCTTTTATAAATTTTCCTGCTAAGAGACTTTTGAGGGCACGATCCCGAATATTCACCAGTCGGCCCAGGTCATATTTATTGTCCTGCAATTTCTGGCTGGAGTTCTTTAAAACGGAGTTGTAGACCTCTTTTATCTGCTCCATATCCTCCTCTTCAATACCTAGGCGTAAGCTGGTCAAGAGGTTGGTATAATCATGACGAAAGCTCCGTACTTCCTTATAAAGCTCCTCTATATGCAGACTATACCTCTCCATGTCTCTATAGCGCAAGGTCTGCTCTTGGTTCAGTTTTTCCTGAAGTTTTTCCTTCAAGTAGGTATCCAATTTCTTGACAACCCCCATAAAAAAGAGCAAGTAAAACACCAGAATCAGATGGCGAACAGTCGTTGATTGAATACTTTGTTCATATTCAAAAAAAGACAGAGTTTCCATAACTAGATAGTAGGTTCCCATTATCCAGTTAATCTTAGTCAGGGACTTTTGAAAACCTTTATCTAGAATCTCCCTTCTCAAACTAGTAAAATCATAGTCCAACCATTTCAAAAAGGCTAGAGAAATGAAGAAATTGAAAATTATTATACATAACCCAGTAAGTGAGTAGCCATCATATACTTGCCCTTGTCCCAAAAATGGAAGCACAAAATAGGAGACTCCCCTATAAAAGAGATTCACCAATATCATTGGAAAGAGACCATAAAAGAAAAGGAGTTTTTTAGGAAGCCCTCTTAACAATAAGAAAGATAACCCTATGCCAAACAAAGGTTCTATAAAATATAACAAATATTCACTCACAGCTAAAAATTTAAAAGTCGCAAAAATGGCCCCTAGGAGAAATTTCAGAAGAAAAGCCTTAAAAATCCTCTCGAAAGTAAGATTAATTCCATCCACCTTAAAGAAAATGACAATTTCTAGCCCATTAGTAATAAGTGTATACAATAATATCCAAGCAATATTCATAAACTCTCCTAGTTCAGTGTAAGTTATTGATAGCCTCAGAAACTTCCCTAACCTTATAACGCGCGATTAAACAGCTTCCCCCATTGGGAAAGAAAAGCAGTTTTTCTTTCTTATCCAAATGCACCACATTTGCAGGATTGATGAGAAAAGAACGATGACACTGCAAGAGACGAGGCTCCTGCTTGAGAACCTCCTCTAGGCTCGCCGTAAATTCCAGTCTATCCGTCTTGGTATAGAGAATAACACGATGGGCTCTAGGAGACGTTTCGAGATAGTAAACCTCTTTAAAAGGATACTGGAATTGAGCAAATTTTGATTTAAAGTAAAAGCAATCTTCCGCCAGGCTTTTGCTGTCTTGACTATCGGCATAGAGAAGAGCTGTCTCGATACGAGACTCAAACTCCTCCGCCGACAAGGACTTATCAATGTAGTCCAAAGCAGACACTTGGTAGCGAAAGGACAGGGGCATAAACTCCGAGTGAGTCGTCACAAAGACGATCAGGGCATAAGGATCTCGATCCCGAATCTTTCTTGCCACTTCTAGGCCTTTCATCTCCTCATTTCGAATCTCAATGTCCAAAAAGAATAGCTGATGTGCTACCTTCTCATGCATCTCTGCCAGAAGTTGGTCTGGCTTGCCAAAGACTTCAAAAGAGCTGGGAATGATATGATGTTCTTTCAAGAGTTTCTCAATCGTCGTTTCAATCCTAGTCTGTTGGGAGAAATCATCTTCTAAAACAAATATTCTCATCTTCTTACTCTCCTTGTTTCAACCATCTTTGGCGAATATCTCTATAGCGACGTCTGGCATACTGAACAGCATATCGACCTTCTTCTCCAAGAAAAAGAGTCTTTCTTTGGATATCCATGGATTTTAGCCGTTCAAGGTTAACCAAACAATTTCGATGACATCTCGTCAAGGTTTCTCCATATTGTTTCTCAAGATTGCTTAAATTTTGAAATAGATCAAAGCTAGCGTTTTCTGTAACAATCTGCACGGTATGGGCTTTGCTTGGATGCGTTTGGATATAGTAGATATCCTCTATGTTTAATTTGAAAATTTCTTTCTCTTTTTGGATGATAATGTAGTTCATGGATAAAACCTCCTAAAAAGAGGATAGCATAAATCTAGAAACTATTTTTCACCAAATCCTAAACGGTTCTCAAAAATTCCTAAAGTGTCGAATCATTCGCAAAATGGCTATGATAATCTTACAATTATTTTATCATAAAATCCTGCAATAACCATTCAGGAAATTTCAATGACAATTAAAGATTTGAAGGTAAAAAAAGAGTTAAAAGTGATAGACTATGATTATAGAAAGACAATCACTTGAAACAGCTTTAGAACCATCACAAAGGAGGCATTCTCATGACAGATACAGACCCTATTAAAAGAGCTCATACTTTGATTACTGACTTAAACAAAGCCTACCAAGTCTGCAAACAGGCAACAGCTGACGATGTCCGCTTTCAGGAGCAGCTGGACAATATCCTTGACTTTCTCTCTAAAACTGAGACAGTGGATAATCGATTCTTGATTGAGCTGGAAAAATTTTACCAGACTTCCAGTCTTCTCCTGGGTCTCAGCGCTCTCAATCCAGATGCTCCTACTCGCGCCGCTTGGCGGGCCTATGACCGTTTTCACTTTGACCAAGTCAAAACCAAGTTAAGTCTCTACGGACCAACTATTATCTTGTAGAAAATAAAAGAAGCTGAGACAGAACTCAACTTCTTTTTTAGTGTCCTATAAGTAAGATTAATCCTGCATCTGACGTTTCATCTGATAAGGTAGATACAAGATTTGTAAGACCAGTCCAGCTCCAAGCAGGGCTAGAAGGGCTAGTTTTTCTTGGAGGGTAATCAAACCAACTACCAGTTGAACCATTAAAACAAAACCTGTCAATCCTCGGATAACTTCCTGTAGTCCCTTCTCTTTTTCACCCTTTTCTAAAGGAAAGAGCTGGGTCAAGTACTGGTAGTCAAAAGCACGATAGAGAGCCAACAACTGGAAGAGCATGAGGTGATTAAACAGGACAACCACTGCTGTCGCAATCCAAGACTGCTCGATAAAAATCACAGCTAACAAGGATAGGAGCAAGAGGCGAAGACTGAGGGCAAAGAGGTCTCCATTTCGCAGATAAGAGCGGAGATAGAGGTTCTGCCAGATCTTCCCTGGCACCTTTTGAACAGTCTTTAGGATGAAGTCCAGATAAGCGCGACGCTTGACACTGTTTGAAACACCCTTGACCTGAGTAAAGAGGGCAAAGAAACGAAGCAAGACTTGCTTGCGCTTGCTTTCTTGGACAATGACATAGTCCCAGTCCAGTCCAGTTTCAGTGAAAAATTTACTAGCTTTGTGGCGAAAGAGGAGGTATTTCCCAGTCCCCAATAAAATCACATAGACAAGAAAGACTGGCAAGCCATAGCCCATGGCTAAAAACAAGGGCGCAAACAGGAGCAAAAAGAGGGTTTGAACAATTGTCCAGAAAACCAATGAACGCACCGTCTGCCCTTTGAGGTACAACTTGACCTCCTCTTCACTGACTAAGAGAAAGAGCTTGTCAGGTACTTCCGTGTAAGTAGCGATTCCTCCCCAAGCCAAAAGTAAGGCAGATGCAATCACTACAAACAAAAGAATAGGCCAATGATTTTCAGGAAAATTTTGCAAGAGTTGACTGTACTGGTAGGCTAGAAAACCGATGAGAACTAGCAGGAATAAGACAAAGTGGTCATTTAGAACATAACGCAGATAACCGACACACTCCTTACGAAAAGCCTGCTTTCTCCTTAAAAACAAGTCTTTCATAGGTCCTCCTCTTTGGTCAGTGCCAAGTAAATGTCATTCAAGCTAGCCTCAGGCATGTTAAAGGCCTCGCGGAGTTGCTGGAGGTTCCCCTGAGCCCGCACCTCTCCCTTATGGAGGATAACAAAGGCGTCACACATCTTCTCTGCCGAATCCAGCACGTGGGTACTCATGAGGATGGATTTGCCTTTTTGCTTTTCTACTTCCAAAAGCTGAATCAAGTCAGCAATCGCCAAGGGATCAAGACCAAGAAAAGGCTCATCCACGATAAAGAGGCTCGGATCTACCACAAAAGCACAGATAATCATAACCTTCTGCTTCATCCCCTTGGAGAAATGGACCGGAAACCAGTCTAATTTTTGATCCAGACGAAACATCTTTAACAAAGATTCCACTCGCTCAAAAGCTATTTTCTGATCGATACCATAAGCCATTGCCACCGTTTCGATATGCTCTCTGAGAGTCAATTCCTCATACAAGCTAGGCGTTTCTGGGATATAGCCAATCTGCTTGCGGTAGTTGGTCGCATCTTCTCGCAGGGTTAGGTCATTAATCTTGATTTCCCCACTGTAAGGTGTCAAAAGACCGATAATTTCATTAATCGTCGTTGATTTCCCAGCACCGTTGAGACCAATCAAACCGACCAACTGCCCACTTTCAACTGTAAAGGACACATCTTTCAAGACAGGGACGTGAACATAGCCTCCTGTCAGGTTTTTAATTTCTAACATATTTTCTCCGAATCTGGTATAATGTAGCTATATTATATCAAAATTCAATACAGTAGAGGTGGATTTTATGTCAGATTGCATTTTTTGTAAGATCATAGCAGGAGAGATCCCTGCTTCAAAAGTATACGAGGATGAGCAGGTTCTTGCCTTTCTTGATATCTCTCAAGTAACGCCTGGACACACCCTCATTGTACCAAAAGAGCATTATCGCAATCTTTTGGAGATGGATGCTGCAAGTGCCAGCCAACTCTTTGCCCAAGTGCCACTGGTAGCTCAAAAAGTTATGAAGGCTACTAAGGCTGCTGGTATGAATATCATTGCCAACTGCGAGGAAGTCGCTGGTCAAACGGTCTTTCATACCCATGTGCACCTTGTTCCTCGCTACGGTGCAGAAGATGACCTCAAGATTGACTTTATCGCCCACGAACCTGACTTTGACAAACTTGCCCAAGTCGCTGAAACTATTAGAAATGCCTAAGGAGTTGCCATGAAACTATCAAATCTACTGCTATTCGTAGGAGCTGCAGCTGGAAGTTATTTTGTCGTAAAAAATCGCCAAGCCATCACGGAGGAGTTTATAGACACTAGCGACCGTGTCGAGGCTATGAAGGAGGATTTGGATATCATTCAAAACAGCCTGCAAATCATCGACCAACAAAAAGCCCTTATCAAGGAATACCAAAAAGACTTGACCTACAAGTTCAAAGTCTTGGAAAAGGATTTCCAAACCAGAATGGCAGTCCTCCAAGAAGAAAAACAAGGATAAGAGAGTCTCCAACTTTCCTTAAACTCTTTTTTGGATACTAGGTTTGAACAGAAAAGTGAGGGAATGAAAGTGAAACAGTTTTTAAAAGTTCTAGCGAAGGTCGTCGCGATCCCTTGTGGTTGCCTCTGCCTGCTTGCAGTCTTGGCATTTCTACTACTGATGAATCTTTTCAAGGCCTCACCGAGTGACATCCAAAAAGGGAATGACGACTTAAAACAAATCTTTATCTCTCTTGACATGCCTCCTGAGAAAGTAGAATCAAATGGAAGGTATCAATTCGAGGGTGGAGGCTTACATTTTTATGTTACTTTCTCAGATGAGGTCATCAATAGCCACCCCGTCCTAAAAGAAAGTCCAAAACTCACCAAAAACCGACTCGAAGTCTATGTCCTACAGGCAGGAGAGATTTCCTACTATAAAGTAGGGGATAACTTGTTCAACCATGGCTTATTCCAATTTTTAGAGAAGGAAAGTGAAAAGTATTTCCAAGAAAAAGGAAAGACATTTAACCCTAATTACTCACTTCTCTTTTGGGATGATCAGGAAAGTTTTAAAAAGGGAATTTCATTCTATGAAAAAGCTTTGACTTTGGTGGAGATTCAGGATAATTCGGCAATCAAACACATTGATACTATCACAGTTAAGCCTGGCAAAGAAGCGGAAATCAAGCAACTCATTCAGGAGATGGATGCGGCTGGCTTGCTCACTCAAAAGTATAAATAGTAAACCAGCTGGAGAATGATTTTCTCTGATGTTAAATTTCCAAAGATTACACAAAAAGAGCCCATCGGCTCTTTTTACTTTATTCTCCTTCAAAGGCATCTTTTATATGGTCAAAGAAGCCTTTTTTCTTTGGATTGACTTTCAAGTCACCTGCAGCTGCGAACTCTTTAAGCGCTGCTTTCTGACGATCGTTCAAACCTGTCGGAGCCACGACATTGACAGTTACATATTGGTCACCAACGGCACCACCACGAAGGCTTGGCGCTCCCTTGCCACGTAGACGGAATTTCTTGCCAGTCTGAGTTCCTTCTGGGATGACCAATTCAACATCACCATGTACAGTTGGAATTTCCACAGTATCCCCAAGAGCTGCTTGGACAATATTGAGATTCAACTTGTAGAAAATAGTTGTTCCTTCACGTTCAAACTTATCGCTGGCTTCTACTGAAACCACTACATACAAGTCTCCGTAAGGTCCACCGTTAAAGCCTGCTTCACCTTGACCAGCGAGGCGGATTTGTTGGCCTGTTTCCACACCAGCAGGAATCTTCACATGTACGCTATGAGCTTGTTTTTCATGACCTGTCCCGTGACAAGTTGTACATGGATCTTTGATTTCTTTTCCGCGACCATGACAGACATCACAGGTTACTTGGCGGCGCATCATACCAAGCGGAGTCTGCGTATCAACGTTAATGACACCAGCGCCATGACAGCGTCCACAAGTGACTGGACTTGTCCCTGGCTTAGCACCAGAACCATTACATGTACGACAGCTGGCTTCACGATTGTATTTAACTTCTTTTTCCGTTCCAAAGATAGCTTCTTCAAAAGTCAAATTCACACGATACTGGAGGTCGTCTCCTTGACGAGGAGCGTTTGGATTGCGCGAAGCTCCGCCTCCGCCAAAGAAACTTGAGAAGATATCTTCAAAACCACCGAAGCCACTTGCTCCGTCAAAGCCACCAAAACCGCCAGCACCACCAAAGCCACTGTTGGCACCTGCAGCACCATATTGGTCGTAGGCTGCACGTTTTTGGTCGTCACTCAAAGTCTCATAGGCTTCTTGAACTTCCTTGTATTTTTCCTCAGCACCAGGCTCCTTGTTGATATCTGGGTGATATTTTTTGGAAAGCTTACGATAAGCCTTTTTGATCTCGTCTGCCGAAGCGTTTTTTGACACCCCCAGACGATCATAAAATTCAGTATTGTTCATACAAGATACTAAGAGCGAACAGAAAGCGACTGAAATTTAGGAAACCGACAAGAAATCCTGATTTCTTAGGAGGTTTATCTAATTTCCAAGCTTTCCGCTCGAGTTCAATTACGAACACCCTTATTCCTTTCTATAATTTATAAGTAAATCATTAGAGGGTATTTTCTATACTCTGCTTCACTTCATCAAACTCTTTGTCCGATAGAGTAAAAATCAAGTCCTCTTCTGAATATTCGTTCTGTTCTTTAAAATAGTTGTCAGTATTTTCTGCCAAACCTAGACCAAGAATCACTTTTCTTGCAAACTCTTGATGTGCAAAGCCAATAGCAGTAATGATATTTTTATCTTGCAGGACAGCTTTTGCTTTGAAATTTTCCCGAGGAAGAAATTCAAAATAATCAAAGAAGTTTTGCCAAATCCCACCAGTAAATTTCGTGTCATTCAACAAGCCAGCTTTCGCTAACAAAATGGGCGCAGAAGAAATTGCTGTAATTAAGATATCCTGCTCACCAAGTTCTCTCAAAAATGAGGCTAATTTTTCATCCTGTAGAGCAGGCCCTATATTTACCATTCCTGGTAAAATGATACAAGAATACTCTTCTATACAGATTTGATCCAATGTTTTTGTAGGTTGACAAGGTAAGCCATCCTCAGATATAACTATCGAATAATCTGAAGCGACATAATCAATCGTGATGTCAAAAGACAGAGCCAAAGTACTCGTTAAAGAGGATATCTCATAAAGAGAAAAATTAGGATAAAGGATACAAAGTACTTTTTTCATAAGCAACACCCTCTATTTTACCGAAAAACAGAGGCTGGGTTGCAACCTCTGGATTTCTTCCTATCATTACGACGTTCAAGTTTTAAAAATCAAACTAGTAATGCTGAATTGAGCACGGCCTAACCTCTTGGTGAAAAAGAGACGTAGCTGTTTCCGCTTTAGCGAATTACAGATATGGCTACCTTTAGGTGCAAATCTTTCTAGAAACTAAAGTTTCTGCGTCAGATTTCCTATTTTCACTGTGAGGTTTTAACGGGCTTTGCATCTTACTTCTCCGTAAACTCTCCGTCTACGACGTCATCGCCTGCGTTTCCTGTTGCTTGTGCGCCTTCTGCTCCTGCTTGAGCTTGTTGTGCTGCTGCGGCTTGTTCGTAGAGTTTAACAGCAAGTCCTTGAGCTTTTTCGTTCAATGCTTCGAGTTTCGCTTTCATTTCGTCCAAGTTGTTGTCTTCTTGGGCTTTCTTAAGCTCATCAAGGGCAGCTTGGGCAGCATCACGTTCTGCATCGAAGCCTTTACCTTCAGTTTCCTTGATTGTCTTTTCAGTCGCAAAGATTGCTTGGTCAACTTCGTTACGAAGGTCTACTTCTTCTTTACGTTTCTTATCTGCTTCAGCGTTAGCTTCTGCATCTTTCATCATGCGGTCGATTTCTTCGTCTGTCAAACCAGAGTTAGATTGGATAACGATTGTTTGCTCTTTTTGAGTTCCAAGGTCTTTAGCCTTAACAGATACGATACCGTTCTTGTCGATGTCAAAGGTTACTTCGATTTGAGGAATTCCACGAGGTGCAGCTGGGATGTCAGTCAATTGGAAGCGTCCAAGAGTCTTGTTATCTGCTGCCATTGGGCGTTCACCTTGAAGAACATGGATATCAACGGCTGGTTGGTTGTCTGCTGCTGTTGAGAAGACTTGTGATTTAGATGTTGGAATAGTTGTGTTGCGGTCGATAAGTTTTGTGAAGACACCACCCATTGTTTCGATACCAAGTGACAATGGTGTTACGTCAAGAAGGACAACGTCTTTAACATCACCAGTGATGACACCACCTTGGATCGCAGCACCCATGGCAACCACTTCATCAGGGTTTACTGATTTGTTTGGTTCTTTACCAGTTTCAGCCTTAACAGCTTCTACAACGGCTGGGATACGAGTTGAACCACCAACAAGGATGACTTCGTCGATATCTGACAAGCTCAAACCTGCATCTGAAAGGGCTTGACGAACTGGAACTTTTGTACGTTCTACAAGGTCACGAGTCAAATCGTCAAATTTCGCACGAGTCAAAGTCATTTCCAAGTGAAGAGGTCCAGCCTCACCTGCAGTGATGAATGGCAAGCTGATTTGTGTTGAAGTTACACCAGAAAGGTCTTTCTTCGCTTTTTCAGCCGCATCTTTCAAACGTTGCATTGCCATCTTGTCAGTAGACAAGTCAATACCGTTTTCTTTCTTGAATTCTGCTACCAAGTGGTCGATGATTTTTTGGTCAAAGTCGTCACCACCAAGTTTGTTGTCCCCTGCAGTTGACAATACGTCGAAGACACCGTCACCCAATTCAAGGATAGATACGTCAAATGTACCACCACCAAGGTCGAATACCAAGATTTTTTCTTCTTTGTCAGTCTTGTCCAAACCGTAAGCAAGAGCTGCTGCAGTTGGCTCGTTAACGATACGTTCTACTTCAAGACCAGCGATTTTACCAGCGTCTTTTGTTGCTTGACGTTGAGCGTCGTTGAAGTAAGCTGGGACTGTGATAACTGCTTTGGTTACTTTTTCACCAAGGTACTCTTCAGCGTAACCTTTCAAGTATTGAAGGATCATAGCTGAGATTTCTTGTGGAGTATATTCTTTTCCATTAGCAGAAACTTTTTCAGAAGTTCCCATCTTAGATTTGATAGAGATAACTGTATCTGGGTTTGTAACTGCTTGACGTTTTGCGGCATCACCAACGATGATTTCTCCGTTTTTGAATGAAACTACAGATGGAGTTGTGCGGTTTCCTTCTGGGTTTGCGATGATTTTGCTTTCAGTTCCTTCAAGAACTGCAACTGCTGAGTTGGTTGTACCTAAGTCAATACCGATAATTTTAGACATGTGTTTTTCTCCTTAAATTTTATATTCTATTTTTGACTTTTCTTAATATTCCCCTTAAGTGGTGGGGACGTGAGCAACTCCCTACGGGATTTCATCACTTATTTTTGAGCCAATTGTCTCAAAAATCCCCTGTTTCAGTAGCACACGCTACTGAAACTTTCACCACGGCGGGCAACATCTTCCTTGCAAGCCTCCAGCTTGCTTTTTAACTTTCTTCATAGTTTATTGTCGTTTCGGACAAGTTTTTAAGTTCTCTAGCCTAGTTATATACTACTACCATGGCTGGGCGTAGGATGCGGTCATGGAGTTTGTAGCCTTTTTGGAAGACTTGAGCGATGGTGTCTGCTGGGTGTTCATCGTCTGCTGGGAGCGTTTGGATGGCCATGTGGTAGTTATGGTCAAATTCACCGTCAGCTGCGATTTCTTCGATTCCTTCTTCTTTCAAAGCATGTACCAAGCTCTCTTGCACCATCTCCAATCCTTTTTTGACATCGTCTGTCAAACCTTCAACTGCTAGTGCACGTTCTAAGTTGTCAAGCGACGGTAAAATTGCTTTTGCCAGATCTTGGCTACGATAACGTTGCAAGTTTTGACGTTCTTCATTGGCACGGCGTTGAATATTTTGCATTTCTGCATGAGCGCGAAGGTATTTGTTTTCGAACTCATCCGCACGTTCATTTGCCAAGTCCAACTCAGACTTCTCAGGAGTTGTTTCTTCAGTTGTTTCCACAACTTCCTCTTCTTTCATTTCTTCGTTTTTTTTATCTTGGGCCATTTTCGCCTCCTTTAATGATTTCAAAATTAATTTACTTCGTAATGATTACTACTGAGGTAGCGATAAAAATCCGTCAACTTCATGGTCAAAACACGATTGACCACATTAACTTGGTTGACCAATTGCTGGTAATCCAGATTGACCGGACCGATAATTGCCAGAATTCCAAAACCTCGATAAGGAATGAGGAACTTACTGCTAATCACTGCTAGGTTAGCTAGACAGGATTCCTGACTGTCCGCAACACGGACATTTTGCATTTGATCTTCATGCAGACCCTCACGAATCTCCAAAGCCACCTTTTGCGGTTGGTCAAAGAACTGATAGGCTGCTAGATTGGCGAAATTCAAGAGATTGACCTTGCCCGACACCACAATATTTTCATTGAACATTTCTTTAAAAATGTGTTCAAAGAGATCCATGACATTGTCCGTTGTAGTAAAGTAACGCTGGATAATCTGCGGAATCTCTGTCCGAATCTTGTAGTGAATATCTAGAACGGTGTGGCCGAGGAAACGTTCCTGAATGATTGCCTTCAGTTTCAGCAAATCCTCCTGCAAGAAGTTCCTTGGAATCAAAAACTGACTGGTAACCGTTCGCGACTCGTCTAGGGTAAATACTGCCAAGGCTGTATGTTGCCCTAGAACAACGATATCAAAAGCTGTCAACCGTTGCCTGCTGGGCTCAACATCTAGCGCTACAACTGTGCAGCCACTCAAGTCTGTCAAGACATTAGCAGCCTCTTGCAGAATATCCTCCAGTTTGAAGAATTCCTGATCAAAGGCTTTGACAATCTCATAGACCTCATTTTCAGCCAGTCGGTCAAAATCCAGTGAGTGTTTCACATAGTACTGAAAACCAGCAACACTTGGCATCCGACCACTGGAAGTATGAGCTTTCTCAAGCAAACCTTGCTTTTCTAAAGCCGCCATATCATTACGAATGGTTGCACTGCTAGAGTTAATAGACTCTTGCAAAGCTTTGGATCCGACAGGTTCGTGCGTTTTGGTAAAGATGTCAATGATCAGATTTAAAATATCCTGCTGACGCTCTGTAACCATCTCATCACTCCTCTCTGTCTGATCGATTAGCACTCTATGCCCCCAAGTGCTAACTCATGATTCTATTATACACCCTTAGAAGAGAATGTCAAGACAAAAACTCAAAAAATTAGCACTCTTTTATCAAGAGTGCTAAAAATCAGTCTGAGGACCTAGAAACTTACTTTTCATCAATTTGGTATTTCCTTTTAAGTCTGTAATATCCATAGATCAGATAAGAAATTAAACAAGCGTATAAAACGAAAGTAATAAAGAAAGACATAGAAAGACCTTCTTTAAATAAACTCATGCAAACAACAAGACCACCCGAGAAAGCAGCTGTACAGGATCGAAGTCTAGACCGCATAACTTCCCATCTAAGACCATTACTCATATAGACTTGATCCTCTGGAAGTGTATCTGAAGATGATTTACGAAGAATTGAACAAAAACCTGTTTCTATCAATTCCCAACCGCTATTTCTAAAACCTTGTAGTTCATGCTTATGCTTTCTAAGAAATCTAGAATCATAGATCTGATAGATGACATCATCCGGTTGACATTGCTCAAAATAAAAAAAACCAAAACGACTAGTTCTATATCTCCAGCCTTTCAAGTGCATCTCATGCAAATATTCTTCCTCCTTGTCCAAATCGACAACGGTGAAAATCCGAAATTGTACTTTGCTATTCATTGCCTGACCTCCAAATCAGAAAACAAGTATTGTTTCAGCTATAAGATAATTCTTTCCACTTTTGGAACAAGCTCCAAAAAATATAAGAAATCTGAATCGCAAAAACTATCAATAAAACACAATCCATAATAACAATCAAAAACATTACCCAACTGAAAGAACTACCTCCACTGAGAAACTTTGAGAAAATCGGTATTAGAGCTAAAAAGAGAAGCAAAATAGGAAGCATCCGCATTATTAAAATCCGTTTAACCATGGCTAACTTCCCAGTAGCGTCATTATAGATTTCAAACTCAGTATCCGACTCAACTCCAGAATAAGATTTTCTAAAGTAGGAAAAACCATTAAAATCTATAATATGCTCCCATCCACAGTCTTTAAATAGTTGTAAATAGGAGGCTCTCTCTGATTTTTTCATGGGATAAAAATCTAACTGATAAGACACCTGCTCCGGTTGGCACTTTTCAAAAGTATACTTAACCGCAACTACTAAGTTAGAGTAACTCACTTCCTTAAGTTTCCAGCCCTTAGCATGCATTTCCGCAAGGTATAAAGCCTCTCTATCATAATCCGCAATGGTAGCAATTCTATAAACAACCTTCTTTTCCATCATCCTCCCTCCCGACTATTTCTGTAGAGTCGTTCAATACGTTTCAATTCAATATCCAAGACTTTTCGTCCCAAGTCTGTAATCTGATAGATTTTCCGTTTTTCTTCTTCTCGGACAAAGAAAATCAAACCATCCTTTTCCATCTTTGACAAGGTTCCATACATAGTTCCAGGACTAATCAAGACTTGCGAATCTGTCATCTCCTTGACCTTTTGGGTAATACTATAACCATGACGTTCCTTTTGCAGACAGAACAAGATATAAAAACCCGTTTCCGTCATCGGAAGATAAACTCGACGAATCTTATCCGTTAATTCCATTTACAACTGCCTCCTATTCAGTTCGATACATCGCACCTCGTTATATAAAATATATCACACCTCGATATAAAACGCAAGAAAAAAGACCGCCCTCAGGCAATCTTTCTTCTATATTAATAAAGATCTAAATAGTTATCAACTTCCCATTGTGACACAAAGGTTGCATAGCTAGCCCACTCGATACGTTTGGCTTCAAGGAAGCTAGTGTAGATGTGGTCTCCGAGGGCAGCCTTAACTACTTCATCTTCAGTCAAAGCTTTCAAGGCGTTATGAAGAGTTGATGGAAGGTCTGTTATTCCAGCTTCCTTACGCTCTTCAGCTGTCATGATGTAGATATTTTCTTCGATAGGAGCTGGTGCTTCGATTTTGTTTTCAATACCGTGCAAACCAACTTCCAAAAGAACTGCCATCGCGATGTATGGGTTTGCCATTGGGTCTACCGAGCGCAACTCAAGACGTGTCCCCATTCCACGTGAAGCAGGTACACGCACAAGTGGCGAACGGTTACGACCAGCCCAAGCAATGTAAACTGGCGCTTCATAACCAGGAACCAAACGCTTGTAGGAGTTAACAGTTGGGTTCATGATGGCAGTATAGTTGTAAGCGTGCTTAATCAAACCACCAAGGAAATAGTAGGCCGTTTCTGACAACTGCATTCCTTTTGGATCATTTGGATCAAAGAAGGCATTATTCCCATCCGCATCAAACAAGGACATATTACAGTGCATACCTGATCCAGCAATACCAAATTTTGGTTTCGCCATAAAGGTTGCGTAAAGCCCATGTTTGCGAGCAATGGTTTTAACAACGAGCTTAAAGATTTGAATCTTATCACAAGCGCGGAGGACTTCATCATACTTGAAGTCAATTTCATGTTGTCCAACTGCAACCTCGTGGTGACTCGCTTCTACTTCAAATCCCATTTTGGTCAAGACATTCACAATCTCACGACGTGTATTGTCCGCAAGGTCAGTAGGCGCCAAATCAAAGTAGCCACCCTTGTCATTTACTTCAAGTGTCGGGTCACCATTTTCATCCAGCTTAAATAGGAAGAATTCTGGTTCTGGACCAAGGTTGAAGGATTTGAATCCCACTTCCTCCATATGACGAAGAGCACGCTTCAGATTACCACGAGGGTCACCTGCAAATGGCTCACCCTCTGTTGTATAGACATCACAGATCAAACCTGCAACACTTCCATTCTCATCTCCCCAAGGGAAGACTGTCCATGTATCCAAGTCTGGGTACAAGTACATATCTGACTCATTGATACGTACAAAACCTTCAATAGAAGATCCATCAAACATAGCCTTGTTTGACAAGACTTTATCTAACTGTTCATCTGTAGCAGGAATTTCGACGTTTTTCATCGTCCCCAAGATATCTGAAAACATGAGACGAATAAAGGTAACATTTTTTTCCTTGACTTCACGACGAATATCTGCAGCTGTGATTGGCATGGGTTTTCTCCTTAATATATATGACTACTTGCGATTACCTAACCGCGACCAAAAGGTGACTGCGCTGAAGCAAAGCGTCCCTGTTGGAGGAGCTCATTATGAAGCGCACGACGCACTTCCGTTGGGCTCACTGCTTTCTTGGATTTCGCCTCACGTTCAGCATATTTCTTCTTAATGGCAGCGATATTGAAACCTTCAGAGATATAATCTTTGATTTCAAGCAAACGATCCATGTCATTCAAAGAATACATGCGACGGTTCCCTTCGTTTCGATCAGGCTTTATCAACTCTTGATCTTCATAATAACGAATCTGACGCGCCGATAGATCGGTCAACTTCATCACACTGCCGATAGGAAAAACAGCCATATTTCGGCGAAATTCTCTTTCCTTCATTCACAATTTCCTTCTTTCTGTCTATTATAGTCTAAAAAAATACATACGTCAATTGATAATGTCATAAAACATGACATTATTTTCTTTTTTTCTCAAAAAGATTTCTGAAGCGATCAATATCATAATTTACGAGTATTGCGACAAAAACTCCCATAAATGTTTCAAACACACGCGCAAATACGTACAAAAATGTTTCTCCGCTCGGTATTGATAGGGTAATGATCAACATAGCTGCTACACCACCAATAACTCCCGCCTTATTGTTCATGGCAACATTTGTCATAATGGTTAACATGGTGCAGATTGGCACAATCAGCAAGGTCACCCAAAAGGCTTCTTGAAATAAGGTATTTAAGAGGAAAAAGACAAGGGCGTAGAAACCACCGATACTGTTTCCTAGAATGCGTGATGTTCCAAAATGAACACTCTTATCAAAGCTTTCTCGCAAACTGAAAACTGCTGTCAAAGCCCCAATTTGAAGCCCCTTCCAACCAAAAAATCCAAAAATCAAGAGAACTAAAAAAACAGCAATTCCGGTTTTAAAGGTTCGTAGACCAAGCTTGAACTGTGACTTATCAAATTTATATTTTTTAAAATAACCCATAATCTCAACTTTCTATTTCCATTTTATCATAATTTAGTTGATTTTATGAGCCAAAATCAATCGGAAACGTTTTTAATTCAAGCTACAAGAAAAAGAGGAAACAAAGTTCCTCTTTTCATCGTTTCATTTACGAAAGATTATTTTTCTGTAAGTGCAGCCAATCCTGGCAATACTTTACCTTCAAGAAGTTCCATTGATGCTCCACCACCAGTAGAGATCCATGAGAACTTGTCTGCGCGACCAAGGTTGATCGCTGCGGCAGCTGAGTCACCACCACCGATGATTGATTTCACGCCTGGTTGTTTCACAATAGCGTCCATGACACCGATTGTCCCAGCTTGGAAGTCAGGGTTTTCAAATACACCCATAGGTCCGTTCCATACAACTGTTTTGGCACCAGTCAAGGCTTCGTCAAATTTAGCGATAGATTTTGGACCGATGTCCAAACCAAGGAAGCCTGGATCAACTGCTTCACCTTCAGTGTCTTTCACTTCAGTGTAGTCAGCAAATGCGTTTGCTTCTTTTGAGTCAACTGGCAAGATCAATTTGCCGTTTGCTTTTTCAAGAAGAGCTTTTGCAACATCCAATTTGTCTTCTTCTACAAGTGAGTTACCGATTTCGATACCTTGAGCTTTGTAGAATGTGTAAGTCATCCCACCACCGATAAGCACTTTATCAGCTTTTTCAAGCAAGTTTTCGATGACACCGATCTTGTCTGAAACTTTTGAACCACCAAGGATGGCTACGAATGGACGTTCTGGAGCTTCAACTGCTTCTTGGATGTAGGCAATTTCATTTTCAAGAAGGAATCCAGCAACTGCTTTTTCAACGTTTGCTGAGATACCAACGTTAGAGGCGTGTGCACGGTGAGCTGTACCGAATGCATCGTTTACGAAGATGCCATCTCCAAGTGATGCCCAGTATTTACCAAGTTCAGGATCGTTTTTAGATTCTTTCTTGCCGTCAACATCTTCGAAACGAGTGTTTTCAACCAAGAGAACTTGTCCATCTTCAAGAGCGTTAACAGCGACTTCCAATTCAGCACCGCGTGTAACACCTGGGATAAATTTAACTTCTTGTCCCAATTTAGTAGCCAAGTCAGCAGCTACAGGAGCAAGTGATTTACCTTCTTTATCTGCTTCTTCTTTTACACGGCCAAGGTGAGAGAAGAGGATTGCACGTCCACCTTGTTCAAGGATGTACTTGATAGTTGGAAGAGCTGCAGTGATACGGTTGTCATTGGTAATCACGCCATCTTTAACAGGTACGTTGAAGTCAACACGAACGAGAACTTTTTTCCCTTTCAAGTCAACGTCTTTAACAGTCAATTTTGCCATTAGATATGACTCCTTCTTTTTTTATACGTGTTAATTATATCACAAAATCAACAAAAGAGATAGCAAAACCCTAAACTTTTCGAGTTCATTCTTGCAACTGAAACTACTTTTTTTAAAATTAAAACTAGAAAGACCTCATCAAATAAGTAATTAAAACAAGGCCTGACTAATCTACAGTCAAACCTTATTTTTAGTTTTATAGTTTTATATGAGAAGATCCAAGAATTCTAAATCCGATTAATCTTCTCTCTTTTTCAAAGCTACAAGTCCATAAGCACTCATCACTCCGAGAAGACCCAGCGCTACTAGACCGGCATCTATTTCTGCCCCAGTATTTGGCAGTTGTTTGCTTGCTTCTTCAACTTTTGCTGGTGCAGCTAAAAGCGCTTGATCCCTTGTTTGTGAGGCTTGTTCTTCTTTCGTTCCTACTTCAACAATTTCTGGAAGAGCTTCCTTGAGAACCTCAGTCGAACGAAGGGTGCGTTTGCCTTGGGCATCTACTTCTACTAGAAGACGAATTTGCCCTTCTGCTCCTGCTTGAACTAGCTGGCGTTGCCCTTTGAGAAGGGCTGCATTTGGTCGTTCCTGATGTTCGAAGGAAACTGTCCCCTCTTCAATTTCAAGAGTTGGTTTCTCGTGAACTAAATCTTTCACACCTTCAGCTGGCTGGTTGCTCGATAGAACTTTTGTACCAACTTCGGTGATTTCTGGGATTGCTTCCTTGACAACTTCTGTCGAACGAAGGGCGCGATTGCCTTGGGCATCTACTTCTACAAAGTGACGAACTCGACCTTCAACTCCTGCTTGCACAACACGGCGTTGGCCTTTGAGAAGGTCGGCATTTAGTCGTTCTTGGCGTTCATAGGCTTTTGTTTCAGTTTCAATAACTAGTTCAGGGAGGGTTTCAACTGTTGGGGCTACTTCATTTGGATCCATGCTGCCAACGTGGTGACTTTCTTCTGCAGGAGCTAATTTCTTATTCAGCTTTTCTTTCATGTCCGCATAAGCTTGTGGAGTTGGCGTTTGTGAAGCTAACAAAGTTTCTGCTTGGGCAATCAACTCAGCTTGAGGAGCTTTTTCACGAACTTTTGTCAACAAGCCTTCCAATTCTTCTCTAGCTGTCTGATAACGTTGATTTCCATCCAAGTCTGTTCCTGCTTGTTTTAACTCATTCAAAGCCTGGTTGACTTCTTCTTGGCTAGCATTGTGATTTTCTGCTACAGCTTTCGCTGCATTGAGCTTCTCTACTAGCGCTGCCTGTTTATCCTCACTTGAGAAGGTGTAGGCAAGAGTTGACTGACGGCCTTGGGCAGCAGTGATTTCTTGTTTGAGGTACTCATCGTTGACAGCTGCTTTTGGAGAAACCAAGACATCAAACTCAGCTGTGTGTCCCTTGTAATGCAAGGTCAAGGTCTGACGACCAGTCTTCTGAGCATCATAGTCCGTGATTTCAACACCTTGGTCCGTAAAGGCATGGCTTTCTTCTGTCTCATCATCATAGAGAACGTTGAAGCGACCTTCTGCAAGATCCAGTTGATCACCTACTAGATAGTCCGTTTTCGGTTTCTGAGTAATGTACAATCCTGCTACTTCTTTCGGTTTCGCTTGGTCTTGTCCTGTCACTTGTACTTTTAAGTCACCAGTAACCGGAAGTCCAAGGTAGCTGACTACGAGCTTCTGTTCCCCTTTTTGATGAGCATCGTATCCAGATACCGACACACCTGAGTGAGTAAGGTTAATCAGCTCGTCGACTTGTCCCCCTTCGTATTGAACACGGAGTGTTCCGCCTCTGAGATCAAGTTTTTCTCCCTCTTTGTAAACCGTCTTTTTAGGTTCTTTTTCCAGGCTAACCGCAGCAATTTTTCTTTCATCCTGCGGAATCGCTACAGCCAAGGTGTTACTGATTTCTTTGCCAGGTAGTTGGGTACGATAGTAGAGGAGAGTTGGTTGCTTGTCAAAGGCCAATGGTGCTGTTGCCAAGTCGCCTCCAGTTTCAGACTTCAAGGTTGCAATTGGTGTTTGTGAATCTGCCTTGTCGTAAACGGTGATAGTTGCACCCGCTGGAACATCAGAGAAGCCTAGTTGAACTTGATGGTTTCCAAGTGAACGGGCAGCTACCTTAGCCATTGGAATATTTTGGCTTTCTGTATCCAAGGTTTCGTACATCTTCCAATTGTAGATACGAATGGCTTTCCAAGGCGTCCCATTATCTGAAGTGATAACTTTTAGGCGCCAGTCTTGGGCAGTGATTGGTTTGTCAAGAGTGATATCCGTAACGTGCGCTTTGTTGCCACGGACTTCCTTAGCTAACTTCCATTCACCATCCGCATCTTTATAATAAAGGTCAAAGTCTTTGGTGTTCATCAAACCATCGTTGACAGACTCACCACCAGCTCCCGCATGATCCATGACCCATCTAACAACGGTACGTGGCTTGGTCAAACGAATATCCACACTACCGCTCAACTGAGCTGAAGACCACTTATCTGACAAGCTAGTAATGGTACCGTTCAACATACCTTCGATACCTTCTCCACCTTCAGTATTTGGGAAAGTGCTACCTATGACCTTTGCACCTGGAACGATATTTTCAGCCAAAGGTCTTGGGAGGGTCGTATCCTGAACTGTCATCCCCCAGTTAAAGGATGCCGTCGCCGCTTCAGAACGGAGGCCATTTTTACCAACTGCAACGACTTTCAGTTCCTGAGTCGTACCAGTCGCATTAGCAGAGCGACTAACTTTTGGCAAGTAGATAGTGGAAGCAGATGATCCTGTCAACAAACGCCAGTTATCCCCATCTTTTTCGTAGACTTCATAGAAATCCGCATCTTGGTTACCCGCAAACTGGACCACTGCTTCAGCTTCTTGGGCATTTTTGAGAGATTGTTTCACCACAGAAAGGCCTGTCGGGGCTTGTGGCGCTTGGTGATTGTCTGAAATTGTTAATTGTCCTAGGTTGAACTGATAATCTTTTACAGCTCCTTCATGCTCGAAGAAGAGTTTGACTGCATAGATGGTTTTACCAGCCAGTGAGCTGAGGTCAAATTCTTCATTCTTCCAGTCATCAGAGAGAGTCAGTTCTTTCCATGCAGCTGCATCCTCAAATTTGTAGTCTGGTGTTGTAGAGAAAGCCATATAAACTTTAGAGCCTTTTCCTCCCTTGTGGGCAACACGAAGTTTGGTTTTCTCAGTTACTTCTAGTTTGGTAGAATACAAATTCACATCCTGGTCCGTCTTACCAGCTACATCACCTGAGAATTTAAGGGAGTTCCCACCATTGTAGGCGTCCGTAAAGTCATATTCTGCACGAAGTTTTTCCCCTGTTGAAGTCTGCCACCAGCGCCATGTTGGCAAGACACCTGAAACAGAACGGTAGTTCCACTCAGAATCCTTAGAAACTTTACCGTCTACAAACCATTTTCTACCATGACCTGTATTAAAGGAGGTCGTGAAAGTTCGACCTACTGCTGGTGTACGGTCAGCAACTAAATTGGCAATTCCATACCACTCTTTATCTGCTGGTTTTTGAGCCGTTGGATCTCCTTGGTAACCTGTAAAAAAGATGTCTTCGTTCTTGTGGTAGTCTTCGCCTGTTTTTCCTAGACTGGTAATCGTATCTGGTGCAAAGAGTCCAAGTGACAAACGCAACTTGCCTTTTTCATCTAAGAGGGCATCCCATTTGACTTTGGTCTTATAAGAGCCACCTTGTTGCAATTCCAAGCCTGCAAAGACATCATACTGGCTACGTTCTAGCCATTTGGCCATCTCTACGGAGTGGTCATTCTTTTCCTTGTTCCAGTTGAAATTGGCAAAGAATTGATCCGCAGGGACCTTGTCTCCTTCTTTTTGCATAAACTGGTAGTTGTAATCACCTAGACCATCTTCGTGGTAACGGCCGTATTTGTAGGTCATGGCATCGTACCAAGCATACTTGATTGGGTGGTTGACCTTAGCTGCGTATTCTTTTGTATAGAGCATGAATTGGCGCATTTTTTCACCAAGAGGTGCTACCAATTCCCCCGTTGTTTCCTGATTAATGAAATAGCCATCAAAGCCATAGTACTTAGCAAGATCGACAAGTTTCCGTGCGATAGGGAAGGTGCCATCTGCGTCTTGTTTCAAAGCGGCAGCAAATTTCTCTTGGTCGGCAATGCTATTTGACCAGTTGAAAAAGAGTGTTCCATAAACGGGAACTCCGTTGCGGTGACCTGCATCAATGACATCTGGAGTTGGAACTAGACCTTCCCAGAAGACCATTGAATCCAAGTATTGCCAGTAATCAAAAGCGTAGGCCTTGAATTCTTCTCCACCTACAGAAGCGTGGTCTTTGGCCTTTGAGTTGGTATTTGCTAGAGCTTGAACCTTGGCTCTTCTGCTTGCTTTTTCATTAACCAACTGGCCTCTATGACGCTTGGCGAGTTCAACTGAGGAACGGTTAATAGAATCATCCTCACGCGCACCCGGTTCCCATTTTAACAAATCTTCCCAAGTATCAAATTTGATTTCTTTTGGTCGGAGACTCTTTTCTTCATTTTTAGGAACGTCTGCTAGAGTCGGTTTGTCGGCTTTCTTCTCAGCTACTTGAGGAGCTTCCTCTGGTTTGACTTCTTCTTTTTCAGTTGGTTGAGCTGGTTTTTCAGTTTTATCTGTCGGAGCTGGCTTTGCCTCTTCTTTTTCATTAACCAGATCCGTTATTGCTGGAGTGTTTTCTGAAATCGGTTGCTCAGCTACTTTATTCTCTGTTTCCGATAATTGTTTTTCGATAGCTGCAGTATCTGGATTAGCTGTTTCACTAGCGCTTCTAGCTTGGGCGCTCGCATTTGCAGCTGTTTCAGGGACAGCAACCTGTTCGGCAAGAGCTGGGCTCGCGAATAGAGCTGAACCAATCATCAAGGAACAAGCCCCGATTGACAGCTTACGAATACTGTAACGGCAACGTTTTTCAAAAAATAGATTTTTCATCTTATCCTCCTAATAGAACAAAAAAAGTAACTGTTCCCACAATCAATCATCAGAACAGGATTATCTTCATTCTATCTTATATGAAAGCGATGTCAATCTATTTCATGCATAAACTATAACTAGGATAAAAAACAGTTAAATTTGGATATAATCCTTGCAGACATTTATACTTGAGGTAAGAATACTATTTAAGGAAGAAATTTAAAAAAGTTAGCGATTTCTTACTAAAATATCAAGAAAACACTTGTGAGATTTACTTTTATCCTTTAAAATAGAATAGGAGAAATTCCGTTATTATTTTCCGGAGGAAAAAGAAATGTCCATTAATTGGCAGGAAATTTTATTTCACTTTTTAGGAGGTCTAGGACTGTTTTTATACAGTATCAAGACCATGGGAGACGGTTTGCAACAAGCTGCTGGAGATCGCCTTCGTTTTTACATTGACAAGTACACCAGCAATCCCTTTTTAGGCGTTCTAGTTGGGATTGTCGTAACCGCCCTGATTCAGTCAAGTACAGGGGTTACAGTTATCACAGTCGGGCTGGTCAGCGCTAGTCTTCTAACCCTTAGACAGGCTATCGGAATTATCATGGGAGCCAATATTGGAACCACTGTTACTTCCTTTATCATCGGTTTCAAGCTGGGTGAGTATGCTTTACCCTTGATTTTCCTTGGAACCATGTTCCTCTTCTTTACAAAAAACAGAACAGCAAACAATATCGGGCGCATCCTATTTGGTGTCGGGGGAATCTTCTACGCCCTCAACCTCATCAGTGCTGGTATGAGTCCTCTTAAAGATTTACCACAATTCAAGGAATATATGGTGACCTTGGGACAAAATCCTATTTTAGGAGTGGTAGCTGGTGCGGTGATTACCGTCCTCATCCAGGCTTCCTCGGCTACAATTGGGATTTTGCAAGGTCTCTATGCAGGTAATTTCCTTGACCTTAAAGGTTCATTACCAGTTCTCTTCGGGGATAATATTGGGACAACCTTAACTGTTATCCTAGCGGCAGCTGGAGCCAATGTCTCTGCAAAACGGGTTGCAGCAACCCACGTTACCTTTAACGTTTTAGGAACTATTCTTTGCCTAATCTTATTAGGTCCATTTACGTCTATGATTGAGTACTTCCAGGCACTCCTTCACCTCTCACCTGAGATGACCATTGCCTTCTCTCACGGTGCCTTTAACGTAAGTAATACCATTGTACAATTTCCATTCATCGGAGCCTTGGCCTACTTTGTAACCAAGCTTATCCCTGGTGAAGACGAAGTTGTTAAGTACGAGCCTCTTTATCTCGACGAACAACTTATCCAACAATCTCCTTCTATCGCTCTAGGAAATGCCAAAAAAGAACTTTTACACTTGGGGAACTATGCAGCCAAAGCTTTTGACCTTTCTTATAACTATATCATCGGTTTGAATGAAAAAGTAGCTGAAAAAGGTCACAAGACAGAGGAAGCCATCAATACCATTGACGAAAAACTCACTCGTTACCTCATCAGGCTCTCAAGCGAATCCTTAAGTCAGAAAGAAAGCGAAGTGTTGACCAATATCCTAGATTCATCTCGAGATTTGGAACGGATTGGAGACCACGCAGAAGGCTTGCTCAACCTAACCGACTACCTCCAACGCAAAGATGTTCATTTCTCTGAAGCTGCTCTAGAGGAATTAGCTGATATCTATCAAAAAACTACTGCATTTATCAAAGATGCCCTTGATAGTGTGGAAAACAATGATATTGAAAAAGCTCAAAGTCTGATTGAACGCCATAAAGAAATCAACAATATGGAACGTATTCTCAGAAAGACCCACATCAAACGCCTTAACAAGGGTGAGTGTTCTACACAAGCTGGGGTCAACTTTATCGACATCATTTCTCACTACACTCGTGTATCTGACCATGCTATGAACCTAGCTGAAAAGGTCATCGCTGAACAAATTTAATAACCAAAAAGCTATCCTGAATGGGGTGGCTTTTTTCTTCTCCTCATCAAGAATGGCTTTTCTGACATATAAAAAATGCTTTGATTCACAGTGGAATCAAAGCATTTTAAAGAGTTCTCCAAACATGATAGCAGAAACTGCAGTGCCTCTGTACTTGGCTTCTTCTCTTTTGATAAAACGCGCCAAGTTGATCAACTCTGGTGCTGGGTGTTTGGGATTGGTGAGCAATTCACGGGTGACCAGTCCTGAGAGTCGAACTGCTAGTAATTGCTCATTTGTAGTAGGTAGTTTTTTAGCAGTCTCTAGGAGAGCAGCAACTAAATCTTCACTCAAGCCCTGACGGGCATGGTTATACAGATCTCTTATAAGGCTTTCTAGGTTTGGTTCTGCCATCCTGACCACCTCCCTTATGTTTAATAATTTTTAATCAAATCAACCGTTGAACGATCCAATTTTTTCACCAAGGCTTGCAAGAAAGCTTGGGCTTCTAGGAAGTCATCCATAGCGTAGAGAGTTTGGTGAGAGTGGATATAACGAGCGCAGACCCCGATGGTTGTAGATGGGACACCGCCATTTTTCAGATGAGCTGCCCCAGCGTCTGTTCCGCCTTTTCCACAGTAGTATTGGTACTTGATACCTGCTTCTTCAGCCGTTGTCAAAAGGAAATCCTTCATACCTGGGAGGAGCAAGTGACCTGGATCGTAGAAGCGAATCAAGGTTCCATCCCCAATCTTGCCTTGGCCACCATAGACATCACCTGCTGGTGAGCAGTCAACTGCCAGAAAGACTTCTGGATCAAACTTAGTTGTAGAAGTATGAGCGCCACGAAGACCAACTTCTTCTTGGACGTTGGAACCAAGATAGAGTTCATTTCCCAGTTTTTGACCTGATAGGGCTTCTGCCAACTCGCTCACCATGAGAACACCGTAGCGGTTGTCCCAAGCTTTTGAGATGATATTTTTTTCATTGGCTGTAAGAATTGCGCTACTATCAGGGACAATCGTGTCACCAGGACGGATTCCAAAGCTTTCTGCCTCAGCCTTGTCCGCAAAACCACCATCAAAAACAATATCTGAAATAGCTGGCATAGTTGGTCCACCTGTTCCACGTGTCAAATGTGGCGGAACAGAGCCTGAAATCACAGGGATTTCACGACCATCACGAGTAAAAAGTTTAAAGCGTTGACTACTTACCACCATAGGGTTCCAGCCACCGATTTCAACGACACGGAAGGTACCATCTGGCTTAATCTCGCTGACCATAAAACCAACTTCATCCATGTGAGAAGCGACCAAAACACGCGGTGCATCCGCAGCTTCTGAATGTTTAATACCAAAAATACCACCCAAGCCATCTGTCACCACTTCATCCACATGCGGTGTCAACTTTTCACGAAGATAGGCACGGACAGGCGCTTCATGACCTGAGATCGCAGGGATTTCTGTTACTTCTTTGATTTTTGAAAATAATGTTGTCATATCAGTTCCTTCTTTCTGTCCTCCATTTTACCATTTTTTATAAGAGAAGGGTAGTGGGAAGGTAGATTGGGTTTTACAAGTTTACCCTATAAGAGACGGAACTAGCACTTGTTTCAGGAAGTTTTCTCATTTTTTACATTAAATTGTCAGAAAATTTATTGACAGATTAAAAAAATCGTGTTACATTTATATCCGCAGGTATCTTTCGATACCAAATCTACACGAAAGGACGGGGTATGAAACTCTCTCATATTTTAACAGGCTTACTTCTACTCCTAGTCTTTCTCTCCATTACCATTGGAACCAGTGATTTTTCTTGGGAAAAATTCTTTGCTTTTGACCAACAGACTTGGCTTCTCTTTCAAGAGTCGCGTCTTCCAAGAACCATCAGTATTCTGCTTGCAGCCTCTAGTATGAGCATGGCAGGGCTCCTCATGCAGACCATCACTCAAAATCAGTTTGCTGCACCAAGCACAGTTGGAACGACTGAAGCCGCCAAACTGGGAATGGTGCTAAGCCTCTTTGTCTTTCCGTCTGCGAGTCTGAGCCAAAAGATGCTCTTTGCTTTTGGCTCATCCATCTTATTTACTCTCTTCTTCCTGGCCTTTATGACTATTTTTTCTATAAAGGAAAGGTGGATGTTGCCTCTGATTGGGATCATCTATAGTGGGATTATTGGTTCTGTGACAGAAGTTATCGCCTATCGTTTCAATCTGGTTCAGAGTATGACTGCTTGGACCCAGGGCTCCTTCTCCATGATCCAGACCCATCAGTATGAGGGGCTCTTCTTAAGTCTATTTATCCTAATTGCCGTTTGGAAATTGTCCCAAACCTTTACCATCATGAATCTAGGAAAAGAAACCAGCGAGAGTTTGGGGATTTCCTACTCCCTGCTTGAAAAACTGGCTCTCTTTCTGGTGGCGCTAACGACAAGTGTCACCATGATTACCGTGGGTGGCTTGCCCTTTCTCGGGGTCATCGTTCCCAATCTTGTCCGCAAGCACTATGGAGATAATCTGAGCCAAACCAAACTCATCGTCGCACTGGTCGGCGCCAATCTGGTTCTGGCCTGTGACATCCTCTCTCGAGTCTTGATTCGGCCCTATGAGCTGTCTGTCAGTCTCCTGCTAGGAATCATCGGCAGCCTCGTCTTTATCCTACTTCTATGGAGAGGGGGACAAAAGGATGCAGTTTAAAAGCAAACATACCAAGCTCTTTTGGCTTCTCATTCTTCTGGCCATCGGAGCTTGTCTCCTCTACTTTTGGCCCCTCACCCAGCTGTCTGCCTTTGCCTGGAAGCTACGTTCCCAAAAAATCATCGTTTATCTCTTGGTGGCTATCGCGACAGGGATTTCGACCGTTAGTTTTCAAACCCTGACGGAAAATCGCTTTCTGACGCCAAGTATTTTGGGAATCGAATCCTTCTATGTCTTGCTTCAGACTCTGCTACTGATATTTGAAAGCAAATTTCTACAACTTGGAAAGTCTCCTATCTTAGAATTTCTAGTCTTGCTTCTGCTTCAATCCCTCTTCTTTCTCGCCTTACAAGGTTACTTGAAGACGCTGATGAAGCAAGATCTGGTCTTCATTCTGCTAATCTGTCTAGCCCTCGGAAGTCTCTTTCGAAATATCAGTACCTTCCTTCAGGTTCTGATGGATCCAAATGAATACGATAAACTGCAGAACAGTCTCTTTGCCTCCTTTCAGCATCTCAACACTTCCATCCTAGCCATCAGTTCTCTGATCATCCTCGCCTTGACAATCTTTTTCTTTCGAAAAGCAATCGTTCTGGATGTCTTGCACCTGCAAAGAGAAACGGCTCAGATACTGGGACTCGATGTTGAAAAAGAACAGAGAGAACTCCTCTGGGGCATCGTGCTTTTGACCTCAACGGCAACTGCCTTGGTAGGACCTATGGCCTTCTTCGGTTTTATGCTGGCCAATCTCACCTATCTAATCCTCAAAGACTATCGGCACAAGTTACTCTTTCTCGTGGCTATTCTGATTGGATTTATTAGTTTGACCTTGGGGCAAGCCCTCATTGAACGAGTCTTTGCACTGGAAATTCGCATCAGTATGATCATCGAGAGTGTGGGTGGTCTCTTATTCTTTATCTTACTTTACAGGAGGGCGCGTCGGTGAAACTGGAAAACATTGACAAATCCATTCAAAAACAGGATATTTTGCAAGACATTTCCCTTGAAGTCAGTCCTCAGAAACTGACAGCCTTCATTGGTCCAAATGGTGCTGGAAAATCAACTCTTCTCTCTATCATGAGCAGACTGACCAAGAAAGATCAGGGAATTCTCAGTATCAAAGGCCGTGAAATCGAGAGTTGGAATTCGCAAGAACTAGCCAAAGAGCTCACCATCCTAAAGCAGAAGATCAATTACCAAGCCAAATTGACCGTTGAAGAACTAGTCAGCTTTGGACGTTTTCCCTACAGCCGTGGTCGACTGAGGGCAGAAGACTGGGAAAAAATCCGAGAAACTCTGGACTATCTGGAACTGACCAACCTAAAAGACCGCTACATCGATAGTCTGTCTGGCGGACAGCTCCAACGTGTCTTTATCGCCATGGTACTAGCCCAGGATACAGACTTTATCTTGCTAGACGAACCACTAAATAATCTCGATATCAAGCAAAGTGTCAGCATGATGCAGATCCTTCGGCGACTGGTGGAGGAACTTGGCAAAACCATTATCATCGTCCTCCACGATATCAACATGGCTAGCCAATATGCGGATGAAATTGTTGCCTTCAAGGACGGTCAAGTCTTTTGCAAGGGAACGACTGCTCAAATCATGCAGGCTGACCTGCTCAGTCAACTCTATGAGATTCCCATCACGCTCGCGGATATCAATGGCAAAAAGATCTGTATCTATAGCTAGCTATTCTGAACTTATGTTAGAGAACCCTCTGTCTCTTAGCTAACAAACCTATTTAAGAGACCCCCTACATCGTTATCATATTTTAAAAAGGAGAAATCATGAAAACATCCCTTAAACTTTATCTCACTGCCCTAGCGGCCAGCTTCTTGCTCTTACTTGGTGCATGTAGTACAAATACAAACTCAAGCACTAGACAGACAGAGACAAGTAGCTCTGCTCCAACAGAGATAACCATTAAAAGTTCACTAGATGAGGTCAAACTTTCAAAGGTTCCTGAAAAGATTGTGACCTTTGACCTTGGTGCTGCGGATACTATTCGCGCTTTAGGATTTGAAAAGAATATCGTCGGAATGCCTACAAAAACTGTTCCGACTTACCTAAACGATCTCGCAGGAAATGTCAACAATGTGGGTTCCATGGTTGAGCCAGACCTAGAAGCCATCGCTGCTCTTGAACCAGACCTAATTATCGCTTCACCACGTACCCAAAAATTCGTAGACAAGTTCAAAGAAATCGCTCCAACAGTCCTCTTCCAAGCAAGCAAGGACGACTACTGGACTTCAACCAAGGCTAACATCGAATCTCTAGCAAGCGCCTTTGGCGAAACTGGTACACAGAAAGCCAAAGAAGAATTAGCTAACCTAGACAAGAGCATCCAAGAAGTCGCTACTAAAAACGAAAGTTCTGACAAAAAAGCCCTTGCTATCCTCCTCAATGAAGGAAAAATGGCTGCCTTTGGTGCCCAATCTCGTTTCTCTTTCTTGTACCAAACCTTGAAATTCAAGCCAACTGACACCAAATTTGAAGACTCTCGCCACGGACAAGAAGTCAGCTTTGAAAGTGTCAAAGAAATCAATCCTGACATCCTCTTTGTCATCAACCGTACCCTTGCCATTGGTGGGGACAACTCTAGCAACGATGGCGTCCTAGAAAATGCCCTCATCGCTGAAACTCCTGCTGCTAAAAATGGTAAAATTATCCAACTAACACCAGACCTCTGGTATCTAAGCGGAGGCGGACTTGAATCAACTAAACTCATGATTGAAGACGCTCAAAAAGCTTTGAAATAAGCAAGAAAACCCAACATCAGGTGATGTTGGGTTTATTTTTCTTCTTGATTTCGTCTGAGGGAAAAGTGGTCTGGGACGGGATCCTTGCCTGTTTTCGACCAGGGATGACAACGTAAAATCCGAGCCAAGCCCATCAAAACACCCTTGAAACCATGCTTTTCAATAGCCTGAATCATGTAGTTAGAACAAGTCGGCTCAAAGCGACAAGAGGGTGGAAAGGCCGGTGAGATAAAACGTTGGTAAAAGCGTACTGGCGCTATTAAGATGCGTTTCATTATTTCTTGGTTACAGCCATAGTGTGTAGTTGGCTGATTTCTTTTTTATTAAGACGACGGGCTTCGCCTGGACGAAGACCAGTCAAATCTAGGTGTCCGAAACGTGTCCGAGACAACTTATCCACTTGGAGGCCGACAGCTTCAAACATTTTTTTAACCTGATGGTTGCGCCCTTCATGGATGGTCAACTGCACTACTGAGCGATTTTTAACTGGATCCACTTTGAGAATCTCATAGACAGCTGGCTTGGTTTTCTTGCCATCAATCTCTAGGCCGCGGGTCAAGGGACGGAGATTTTCTTTGTTGGCCACACCTTTAACACGCGCGACATAGACCTTATCAATCTCATTACGTGGGTGAATCATCTCGTCTGTAAAATCACCATCATTGGTTAAAATCAAGACACCTGATGTATCCCAGTCCAAACGTCCCACAGGGTAAATGCGTTCTTTAACATTTGGCAAGAGATCCACAACAGTCTTGCGGCCCTTATCATCTGTCACACTGGAAATCACTCCACGTGGTTTATTAAGCAGATAGTAAACCTTTTCTTCGTTGTAGATGGGTTGGCCTTCCACTTCGACCTTGTCGCCAGCCTTGATGGTCGTTGCTAGTTCACGTACCACTTGTCCGTTGACTGTCACCAAGCCCTGCTTGATCAACTCTTCTGCTTTTCTCCTACTGGCCACACCTGCGTGGGCAATATACTTATTGATTCTCATCTTCTTCTATCCTTTCACCAAATAATTGGCTTTCTTGGGCTTGAATCTCAAGCTCATCAATCACTGGCAGTTCTTCCAAATGGTTAATTCCCATGTAATCTAGGAAATAATCCGTAGTCACATAGAGGTTGGGGCGGCCCAACACTTCTTTTTTCCCATCTTCTCTTATCAATTCAAAAGCTTGTAGCTTAGCTAGAGCTCCACTAGAATTGACCCCACGAATAGCATCAATCTCAATTCGGGTAATCGGTTGCTTGTAGGCAATGATGGACAAGGTCTCAAGGGCAGCCCGAGACAAACTTTGGTTGATGGGTGCCTTGGAGTATTCCTTCAAAATCGCTGCAAATTGAGGCTTGGTGACCAATCTGTATGCACCACCTGTCTCGATTAGGGACAAGCTCGAATCTTGGTCTTTTTCATGCTTCTGGGCTAATTTTTCTAAACTCTGTTGGATGCCTGTCGGTGGCAGAGAGAGGAGTTCAGCCAACTGGCGGACTCGAATCCCATCTTCACCTGCCACAAACAAGAGCGCTTCTATTTCTGCTAAAGTACTCATCTTTCCTCTCTATCAAGTCTAACCTTGCTCCGCTTGACTTTCTTCCTTCTTTTCCATGAGATAGATATCTCCGAAACTCTCCTCTTGCACGAGGATCAGTTCCTGAGTTTTGATTAACTCTAGGGTTGCCAAAAAGAGGGTAATAACCTCTTGAACATTCTGGGCTTCCTTGAACAAATCCTGTAAGCGCAACTGGTCTCGTCCTGACAAGGACTCTTTTACAATGACCATCATGTCCTCAATCTTATACTCATCCCGCAGGATGGTTGTGTGATTCTGAGCGAACTCCTCTTTTTTCTTGGCTAGAATATTTGAAAAAGCCAAAAAGAGGTCAATGGTCGTCTTGTCATGTACAAGCTCCGCATCTTCGTAAATCAACTCTGTTGGCGCTTTGGAATAGTACTGGGCCCGATCTTGGTGCTTAGCCTCCAAGTGCTCACCCAAGAGCTTGAACTTGCGGTATTCTTCGATTTGGGAGAGAAGGTCCTGCTCTAGGTCATCCTCCAAGTCTGTCACTTCTGCTACCTTTGGCAAGAGCTTGCGGCTCTTGATCAGCATCAGCTGACTGGCCATGACCATATACTCGCCCGTCACTTCCAGACGCATGGCCTGCAGAGTTGAGACATAGGCTAGATACTGTTCGATGACTTCTGTGATAGGCACATCGTAGATATCCATCTGGTACTTAGAAACCAGGTGCAAGAGCAGGTCCAGGGGCCCTTCAAAATCTTTTAATTTAATATCCATTATCTATATTTTTCTAAGGTCAGGACTGTTTTTAATCCTAATTTTTTTGCAATTTCGTACAAATCGACCTTCTTTTCTATCTGTCTTAGAATGAACTGTTCCCGCAAGGCTTGAGCGGATAAGGCGTGGAAACCTTTCTCCTTGGCAAAGGACTCCAGCTGACGAAAGGCCCACTGACGAGAATAGGCTTTCCCTCCCCTTTCAAAGAGATAGGTCTGCCCCATCAAGGGTTCTAGCTCTGGGATTAAGATCGTGGGAATGGTGACAATCCTCTGTTGGGAAGCCTTGTTAATTCGCAACACCTGAAAATCCAGATTGATATCTGCAACCTTAAGGGCTAAAATCTCACTCGGCAAGAGCCCTAGCTCCAAGATAAGAAGCGCCAGCAAGCGTCCTTCTGGATAATTACTTTCCTGCCAAAAAGAGTCTAAATTTAGAATCTCTGGCTTTTCAGTCTTCTTTTCAGCTTGTTTGGCTAATTCCAGACGGTAAAAGCTGTCCACTTCTCCTTTTCGATAGAGAAAGTAGAGAAATTGGTTACAGGTCGAAAGTTTTCGCTTCTGGGCGCTGATTTTTAGATTGGCTAGCTGGGCTTGGTAAATCTTAAGACTAGTCTCAGAGATTCGTTCACCTACAATGTCTAAAAATTGCTCCAGATCATACTTATAAGACTGCTTGGAATTGGCAGACAAGTCCTGTTTTTCCTCTAAAAAGGCTGAAATCCTATCTTTCATTTGCATCGAATCTCATATTCCTTACTAAAGTCATGCAAGAGGGCATTGACAGCCTTGAGGATGGACTTGCGCGTGATGATTCCTTGGAAAATTCCTTCATCATCTACCACTGGCAAGAAGGATTCATCCACCAGTTTATGGAGGACTTCAGTGATGTTATAGTCTGGAGCGACGACTGCCACATCCGTCTTGGTCATATGGACGATATCTGTCGTTGCCATCTGCTCATCCGTCAAACCTTGCTCCATTTGATAAGCCAAAATGTCTCTCAGCCCAATGGTTCCAACAAAGCGTTTGTCAAAGGTCACAACAGGGATACGGGTATAGGTGATTTGACTCAATACCAAAATTGCATGATCAGCGTTATGGGTATCAATCAAGGCTGCTAGATTCTCAGCAGGGGTAAGAAAAGTCTCTTCCTGCTCCAGTAAAAATGCTTCAAATTCCTTGGCAATCATCGAGCAAACTCCTTGGACAAGCCTGGATAAACCTCATGGTCACGTGTCAAAAAGTCTACTTTAAAATAGCTGTCATCAATCTCCACTCGAGCATAGAGACATTCTCTGATAGTCCCTCGTGGTTGGCTGATGGAGCCTGGATTTAAAAAGAGTGTTTTGCCTTCCATCCAAGCATTTGGCACATGCAAGTGACCATAGAGACAGATATCGGCATCTTCTTCCTGAGCCCAGTAGTCCAACTTTTGAAAGTTGAAATTGATATCAAACAAGTGTCCATGCGTCTGGATGATCTTGGTTGGACCAAGTTGAGTCACCAAACGTTCTGGGTAGCCAGCATAAAAGTCCATATTTCCTTTGACGACATGGATGCCTTCCCAGAGCGGAGAGTCTGGACGGAGTTCTGAGTCACCATCGTGAAAAATGGCATCAACTTTCCCCAGATAGCGGTCACGGATTTCTTCGACAATCAAGCTATCGCCATGGGAGTCACTCATTACAATGATGGTTTGCTTTGCCATGATGGAAATACCTCCAAAAGTTTCTTAACGGCTAAGGCACGGTGGGATTGGCTATTTTTTTCTTCCAGAGTTAATTCAGCTGCTGACTTACCTGTCTCTCCCACAAGGAAAAGGGGGTCATAGCCAAAGCCATTTTCACCCTTGGGTTCAAAGTTGATATAACCTGGCCAGTCAGCTTCAACCACCAAGCTTTCCTTGTTTGGACTGGCTACAACTAGGGTTGTATGGAATTGGGCTGAGCGATCCTTGAGTTCAAAGACCATAGCCAATTCGTGCAAGAGCTTAGCATTGTTTTCTCGGTCAGTAGCTCCCACACCTGCAAAACGAGCTGACCAAACACCTGGCAAGCCACCAAGGACATCGACTTTGAGACCTGAGTCATCTGCTAGCACCATCTTGCCTGTTAATTGGGAAATCGTTTCTGCCTTGAGGCGAGCATTTTCTTCAAAAGTCATGCCTGTTTCAGCTACTTCAGGCAGATCTGGATAGTCATTGAGATTTTCCACGTCGTAACCTAACTTGTCAAAGATAGCTCGGAACTCCTTGGTCTTGCCTTCGTTTCGAGTCGCAATCAACAAGGTTTCTCTAACCTTACTAGTTTCAAAAAAGTCTTGAACATCGACCCCTTCTTTAGGTAGTTCGACATGCAAAAGCTTTCCATTTTCAACCAAGAGCAGGGCTCCCTGACGTTGGATGACTTCTAGATTTCGACCTGCTTGGGCATTTAAAATCTCAACGATAAAAGATAGCAAGCGGAAGTTAGAAGACCAGCGCATCACCGTTATTGTAATCGGAAAGCCCTTTTCCTCGTCACGAAAAATCCGCGCCAAATCCATAAAATCAAGCTCGAGAGGATCTTTGATAAGGCTATAGATGCCTCCATAGACATCCCAGACACCGACATACCAGTCCTGGTCATCCTTGTATTCGTAAATTTTGTTTGTCATAAAGTTACATGCTCCACATGAATCTCTTTTTCCAGCCATTCTGCTCCAATTTGGGCAAAACTTTGGCTATTAGCTGTTGTGTAAAAACGATGTTGAAGAGGTCCCGCATCTCGGCTACGATTGATTTCAAAATAGTTAAGCAAAACCGAGATATCCCGTACACACTCTGCCCCACTATCGATGAGCTGAACCTTTGGTCCCATAACATTTTGGATGATAGGGCGAAGGAGTGGGTAATGGGTACAACCCAAAATCAGACTATCCACCTTTCCAACCAAGGGACGCAGGGTCTCATAGACCACTTTCTTGGTTACACTGGTTGATAAGGCACCCGACTCGACCAAGGGGGCAAACTTGGGACAGGCCAAACTTTCCACCTGTAAATCCGGATCCAGATCATGGATTTTCTGACGGTAGATGTCTGATTGGACCGTCATGGGTGTTCCAATTACTCCGATTTTCCCACCTTGACTGGACTTGATAGCTGCCGAAGCTCCTGGTAAAATCACACCTAGAACGGGGATGTCTAGTTTAGCCTTGATTTCTTCCCAGACGACCGCAGTCGCAGTATTACAAGCAATGACAATCATCTTGACATCCTTGGTCAAGAGAAAGTTGACCAACTGCCAAGTATATTCACGGATTTGCTCAGCAGGACGGGGACCATAGGGCGCCCGTGCCGAATCTCCAATATAGACGATTTCTTCATGGGGAAGCTGGCGCATGAGCTCACGTACAACGGTCAAGCCCCCGACACCCGAATCCAAAAAACCAATTGGTCGATTATCCATACAGTCTTCTTTCTAGTCTTTTTCTGATTGATAGTTCATCATAATTACTCGTCCTAAATGAACGGATAGACAGCTTGATAGAATGGCAACTGCCTCTCTCTTAATCATAATCAAATATCAATAGAATGCAAGGAAAAAGTCTTATCCCTGAGAACTAATGAACATAGTGAGAAGTCTGGAACTTTCATCCCAGACTTTTCCTATTTATTTTTTCTTTTTATTGTTAGCAAGGGCTGCTTTTTGTTGACGGATGATTTGGTGGTAAACTTGTTGTACCTTGGCTTCGCTTGGTTTTTGACCATTTGCGCTCAAAAGAGCACGAACTGCCTCAGCGTTCAAACGTGGGTTATCCGCAAATTCTTTTTCGATTTGCTTACGAACCAAGTACATCCCTCCAAGAGCTCCTCCTAGAAAAGCTAGCACAATCAAGACAATTGCTAAAAGTAAATCCATTCTTTTTCTCCTGTTTCTTTTTGAGTCTTCTATATTATACCATAAAGTGACTTTCCTGACTAGTTTGTTTTACGCTTTCAAGACGATACCAATACATTGTCTCCTTATACACTCGCATCTTTGACTACTTGTTTAACCAATTTCCAGTCACATTATATAAAACTATAACTTCATATGAAAATCTCTTGCTTTCTCTGTTTTTATTTGTTATATTAAAATGGTACGAATAAAATCGGTCCATACCAGACTGTAAATAGGGCATTATATTTTTTTAAGAAAAAATGAAAGCGCTTTTAATTAATAAAGGAGGGTTTTATGAAAAAACACTTTTGGGAGAAATCCTGTCGCTATAGCATCCGCAAGCTAACAGTCGGCACAGCCTCTGTTTTGCTTGGAGCAGTTTTTCTAGCTAGTCATACCGTCTCTGCTGATACTACTGAAGTAAAGCAAAATGACCCTACACTGGAGAAAACTACAGCCAAGACAGATACCGTTACGAAAACAATTGAATCAACTGAGAACACTCAGCCAAGTGAAGCAATTGACCATTCAAAACCAGTTCTAGCTGATAATAGTGTTTCTGAAACAAAATCCACTAAGGCTGATGTTACTTCTGCTACAACTAATCAAGCAAGTACTGAGGCTATTGTAAAACCTAATGAAAATAAGGAAACCGAAAAACAAGAACTACCTGTGACAGAACAAAGCAACTATCAACTCAACTACGATCAGCCAACAGCTCCCTCCTATGATGGATGGGAAAAACAAGCCCTCCCTGTCGGAAATGGAGAGATGGGAGCCAAGGTTTTCGGTCTCATTGGCGAAGAGAGAATCCAGTACAACGAAAAGACCCTCTGGTCAGGAGGACCACAACCCGATAGCACAGACTATAATGGAGGAAACTACAAGGATCGTTACAAGGTCTTAGCAGAGATACGTAAAGCCCTCGAAGCTGGAGACCGCCAAAAAGCTAAACAGCTAGCTGAACAAAATCTAGTTGGACCAAACAACGCCCAGTATGGACGTTACCTAGCCTTTGGTGATATCTTCATGGTCTTCAATAACCAGAAAAAAGGGGTAGATACTGTAACTGATTATCATCGTGGTTTGGATATCACAGAAGCCACTACGACAACTTCTTACACCCAAGATGGGACCACCTTCAAACGCGAAACCTTCTCCAGCTATCCTGATGATGTCACCGTGACCCACTTGACCAAAAAAGGAAACAAGACACTTGACTTTACCCTTTGGAACAGCTTGACCGAAGACCTGCTTGCTAATGGCAACTACTCTTGGGAATATTCCAACTATAAGAATGGTCATGTCACTACAGATGCAAACGGAATCCTTCTAAAGGGAACTGTCAAAGATAACGGCCTCAAATTTGCATCCTATCTAGGAATTAAAACGGACGGAAAGGTGACTGTTCAGGATGAGACACTAACCGTTACAGGCGCAAGTTATGCGACCCTCTATCTCAGCGCCAAGACTAACTTTGCTCAGAATCCAAAAACCAACTATCGAAAAGACATTGACCTCGAAAAAACAGTTAAAGGGATTGTCGAAGCAGCTAAGGCTAAAGACTACGAGACACTTAAAAAGGCCCATATCAAGGACTATCAAAGTCTCTTTAACCGCGTTAAACTAAATCTAGGCGGAAACAAGACTGCTCAAACGACTAAAGAGGCCCTTCAAGGCTATAACCCAGATAAAGGGCAAAAATTGGAAGAACTCTTCTTCCAATACGGACGTTATTTATTGATTAGTTCATCTCGTGATCGGACAGATGCTCTGCCTGCCAACCTCCAAGGAGTCTGGAATGCTGTAGACAATCCACCTTGGAACGCTGACTACCACCTCAATGTCAATTTGCAAATGAACTATTGGCCAGCCTACATGAGCAACCTTGCTGAAACAGCCAAGCCAATGATCAATTACATTGACGACATGCGCTACTACGGACGTATCGCTGCCAAAGAATACGCTGGAATCGAATCCAAAGACGGGCAAGAAAATGGTTGGCTGGTCCACACTCAAGCAACTCCATTTGGCTGGACTACTCCAGGCTGGAATTACTATTGGGGTTGGTCGCCAGCTGCTAATGCCTGGATGATGCAGAACGTTTATGACTACTACAAATTCACCAAGGATGAGACTTATCTCAAAGAAAAGATCTATCCTATGTTGAAAGAGACTGCCAAGTTCTGGAACTCCTTCTTGCACTACGACAAAGAAAGCGACCGTTGGGTGTCTTCCCCATCCTACTCACCAGAACACGGGACCATCACCATCGGAAATACCTTTGACCAGTCGCTAGTCTGGCAGCTATTCCACGACTACATGGAAGTTGCCAACCATCTGAAAGTCGACCAAGACTTAGTCACAGAGGTTAAGGCTAAATTTGACAAACTCAAACCACTTCATATCAATAAAGAAGGACGTATCAAGGAATGGTACGAGGAGGACAGTCCACAATTCACCAATGAAGGGATTGAAAACAACCACCGTCACGTTTCCCATCTAGTTGGTCTCTTCCCAGGTACGCTCTTTAGCAAGGACCAAGCTGAATACCTAGAGGCTGCGCGTGCAACCCTCAACCACCGTGGAGATGGTGGTACTGGTTGGTCTAAGGCCAATAAAATCAACCTCTGGGCTCGTCTGCTGGACGGTAACCGTGCCCATCGCTTACTCGCTGAACAGCTCAAGTATTCAACCCTAGAAAACCTTTGGGATACCCACGCGCCTTTCCAAATCGATGGCAACTTCGGAGCAACCAGTGGGATGGCAGAAATGCTCCTTCAATCACACACTGGCTATATTGCACCATTGCCAGCCCTTCCTGATGCTTGGAAAGACGGTCAAGTTTCTGGATTAGTTGCCCGTGGTAACTTTGAAGTCAGCATGAAATGGAAAGATAAGAACTTGCAAAGCTTGTCCTTCCTTTCAAATGTCGGTGGAGACCTGGTTGTAGATTATCCAAATATCGAAGCTAGCCAAATCAAGGTCAATGGCAAAGCAGTCAAGGCAACTGTCCTCAAAGATGGCCGCATCCAACTGGCAACACAAAAAGGTGATGTCATTACCTTTGAACATTTCCCTGGTCGCATAACTAGTCTGGCAGCAGTTCGACAAAATGGAGTCACTGCTGAACTCACCTTCAACCAAGTAGAAGGCGCTACCCACTATGTCATCCAAAGACAAGCAAAAGACGAATCTGGCCAAACCTCTGCAACTAGAGAATTTGTAACCAATCAAACTAACTTTATCGACCGATCACTCAATCCTCAACTCGCCTATACCTATACCGTCAAGGCCATGCTGGGCGAAGTTTCCACACAAGTATCTGAACAGGCAACTGTAGAAACTCCTAGTGAATTGATGGATGACCGAGATAGTCGTATCCAGTACGGGGCCGCCTTTGGAAACTGGGCAGACTCAGAATTATTTGGAGGAACGGAGAAGTTTGCTGACCTTTCAAAAGGAAACTACACAGACCAAGACGTGACTGCTACTATTCCTTTCAATGGTGTTGGTATCGAAATCTATGGACTAAAATCATCTGAACTAGGTCTTGCAACTGCTAAAATTGATGGCAAAGAGGTCGGCGAGCTTGACTTCCATACTGCTGGGGCAACTGAAAAAGGTAGTCTCATCAGTCGCTTCACTGGATTGTCTGACGGACCTCACACATTGACTCTTAGTGTTAAACGTGAACACAAAGGACGTGGTAGTGAGCGCTCGAAAATTTCATTAGACTACTTCAAGGTCCTATCAGGAACAGGCAACACGATTGAAAAGATGGATGATCGCGACCCTCGCATCCAGTATGGTGCTCAGTTTAAGGACTGGTCTGACCCTGAACTCTACGGAGGTACAGAAAAATACGCTGACATCAACAACAGTGACCCAAGTACTGCTTCAGAAGCTCAGGCAACTATTTCCTTTACAGGAACGGGTATTCGTATCTTTGGCTTGAAGAGCCTCGCTCTTGGACGAGCACGTGTTACACTAGATGGCAAAGAAATGCCAAGTCTAGACTTCTACACTTCAGGCGCAACTGAAAAGAGAGCCTTTATTGGCGAATTTACAAACCTTACTGACGGTCCGCACACCCTAACATTACGTGTTGACCCAGATTCACCAGAAGGTCGCAAGAAAATTTCTCTAGATTCCTTTGATATCATCAAAGCACCTGCTGTTGGTTTAGATAGCCCAAGTATCGCTCCTCTCAAGGAAAATGACAAAGAAGTTTCCTTAACCCTACCATCTGGAGACTGGGAAGCCATCGCAGTGACCTTCCCAGGTGTCAAAGATCCTCTGGTCTTGCGCAAAGTGGATGAAACGCATCTGGTTACCAGTGGAGATCAGACTATCCTATCAGTCCAAGACAATCAAGTTCAAATCCCAATTCCTGACGAAACCAATCGCAAAGCTGGAAATGCAATTGAAGCTTATACCATTCAAGGAAATACCACAAGTAGCCCTATCGTAGCCGTCTTTACTAAAAAGGATGAGAAAAAGGTTGACGAGAGTCAGCCAACTACAAGCAAGGGGGACGAACCAGCTCCTACTGTTGAAATTCCGGAATACACCGATCCTATCGGAACGGCAGGGCAAGAGGAACCACCTACAGTGACAATTCCGGAATACACTAAACCTATCGGGACTGCAGGGCAAGAAGTGCCACCCACTGTAGAAATGCCTGAATACACCGAACCTATCGGAACGGCGGGGCAAGAAGAGTCTCCTACTGTAGAAAAGCCTGAATACACCAAACCGATCGGAACAGCAGGTCAAGAGGAAGCTCCTACTGTTGAAAAACCTGAATACACTAAACCTATCGGAACTAGCGGAGATCAGGTCGCTCCGACCCATAGCCTTCCTGACTATCCAGTTCAAGTCTTGAAAGATAAGGAGACTGGAGTAGAAATCATCGGTGGAGCTACTGACTTAGAAGGAATTTCTCACATCTCTAGCCGACGTGTCCTAGCTCAGGAACTCTTTGGCAAGATCTATGGCGCTTATGACCTACAGCTTAAAAATCCAACCGATCATAGCTTGCAGCCAAAAGGCTCTGTCTTAGTTCGCTTGCCTATTTCAGCTAGCGTAGAAAATGTTTACTACCTCACTCCAAATAAGGAGTTGCAAGCCCTTGATTTCACTGTACGAGACGGAAAGGTAGAGTTCATCACTAATCATTTCAGTACCTATGCCGTCGTCTATCAAGCTACTGGAACAAGCTCTAACACAGAGGAAAAACCAAGTGCTTCAGATACAGAAACCTTGGCACACGAGGCTGAACAACTTTCAGCTAGTCTGATCCCTGCGAAAACTGGAAATCATTCTTCTAAAGAAGAACTTCCAGCAACAGGAGAAGCATCCAACCCACTCCTCTTCTTAGCAGGCCTCAGCCTAGCCCTTACAGCCACTTTTATGTTAAAAGGAAGAAAGGATGACTCCAACTAACCTTTAAACACACAAAAACAGGATGAAGATCACCTTCATCCTGTTTTATTTTGTAATCAAAAGTTATGTTTACAGCAGGTATAAAAAGGTTAAGGTCAAGAGACTTGCTAGAAGCCCAACTCCCCAAAAGAAGAAGTCAACCTTCCACTCGCTCCAAGGATTGCCCTTGCCTGAGAATCCTCCAAGCTCGAAATGGTGATGCACAGGTGTCATACGGAAAATACGCTTCCCACCACTAAGTTTGAAGTAGGTAACCTGCATCATAACAGAGCTTGTCTCAAAGACATAGATAATCCCAATCAGCAAAAGGGTCCATTCTTGGTGGAGGGCCATAGAGATTGCTGCCAGCATCCCACCTAGAGCCAAACTTCCAACGTCCCCCATGAAGACCTTGGCAGGCTTGTGGTTAAAGACGAAGAAACCTAGCAAACCACCAATCATGGCAAGAATCACAAGAAGGATATCCAGTTGATTTTGCATATAAGCAATCACACCGTAGGCCGATAAGCTAATCACTACTGAGATACTAGCCAAACCGTCGATCCCGTCCGTCAGATTCACCGCATTTGAAAAGCCAACTAGCCAGAAAAGAGCAAAGAAAATATAGAAAATTCCCAGATGAAGAGGATAGCCAAAAACTGAAAGCATATCACCACCACGCTCATAAAAGAGGTAGAAAATCACTCCTCCAAGGAGCTGGAGAGCAAGCTTTTGCTTAGGATTCAAACCTTCGTTGATCTTACGAAAGACCTTGAGGAAATCATCCAGAAAACCTACCAAACCATACAAAACCAAGATAAACAAAATCATGCCGACATTGTTGGTCAATTGTTGGGTAAAGAGAGCAACCAGAAAGCTCACGACTACTGCAACGATAAGGAAAACAAGACCCCCCATGGTTGGAGTCCCAGCTTTAGCTTGGTGTTGCTTGACATCCTCGTGCATCTGCTGACCCGTAATCTGTGCTTTTCGATAAAATCGGATAAAGGCTGGAATGCCAATCAAGGTCAATAGAAAGGCCAGTATTCCAGCACTAATGGAACTAATCATCTTAATCTCCTAAAGTTACTTTCATTTTTTTTATGTCTTTGAGGGCTGTATTGGCACGGACACTTTGTTTCTTGACTGTCTTACCGCTACCTTCCCATTCGACTTCTATATTTAGCCATTTGGCAAATGTTTGCACATTTTCATCTGTCCAGCCATACATATCAGGCATTTCTTCGACCTTATCAGACAGGATCAAGATTTGCTGATTGGCTTCCAAATTATCTCCTTCAGAAATCGAAAGATCCTTGATCTTGGTTCCTGTTCCGATAACGATTGGTTGGACAAGGTTTCGGCGCAATTCTTCTGCGAGGTCACCTGGGGTAAAGTCCTTGGTAGCTGGCATAGCATAGCTTGTCGTCTTGCTGATCTGATCCAAGTTCTTGGCAGTTGACTGAAGATTGAGGGATTCTTTCATGGCAGATGCTCGCTCAAGGATTGGGTTGGCAAACTCTCCCAGCTGAACGCCTGAATAATGCTCTGGCTGTTGCACCGTCACATAGAGGATAAAGTCAGGATTTTCTGCAGGATGCATCGACACAACAGAGAAGATATAGTTGGTTTCACCTTTTAAGTAACCCCCATTCTTCTCATCTGCAATCTGCGCTGTCCCTGATTTCAGGGCAACATTCTGACCTGGAACATTGACATTAGGCTTTCCTGTGCTGTGGTTATACATGGTACCATAGACAGGATCTGTCCCGACCATGACCATGTGGTCTCGAGTAGAGGACGCTGCCGCTTTTGATACAGGATTTCCGACAATCTCCTTTTGAGACTTACGGACAGACTGGTCATTTGGATCATAGAGGGCGCTGATAAATTTCGGCTCCAGCATGACTCCGTCATTGGCAATGGCAGTAAAGGCACGAAGCATCTGGGTCTGGGTGACAGATATCCCTTGTCCAAATGAACTCATGGCAATATTGACAATATTATCAGCAGGTAATTGACCCGTGTACTCATCTGTCAAACCAAAACGGGTCGGTACCCCAAACTTGAAACGGTTGAGGTAGTCCAGCCAGGTTGCATCTCCCATCTTTTGCTCAAGCAAGGTCATTCCGATATTACTTGAGTGGGCAAAACCTTGAGAGAAGGTCATGGTGCCACCACTAGTCAACCCTTCATTGACGTCCCAGTCACGAATAGTCGCATCTGCTATTTTCAATTCACTACTGTTAAAGTATTCACCACCAGGGAAGGTATTGTTATCAATGGCTGAGGCCAACATCATCACCTTCATAGTGGATCCTGGCTCGTAGTTACTTTGATAAAGAATATCTCGCCAAACAAAGTCTTTTGTAATACCATCCTTGGTATCGGCATTGAAGGTTGGTCGTTGGGTTGTAGCAAGAATCTCCCCTGTTTTAGCGCTGACCAAGGTAGCCGTCATATACTTGCCTTTTACCTTTTCCTGAAAGGCATCCATCTGGCTTTCCATAAAGGATTGCAAGGGACTAGAAAGGGTTGTGTAAACATCCTTTCCATCCACCGTTTGCTGTGAAGCTTGATCTGTACCCGGAACAATATTTCCCAGACGATCCTTCTCATAGGTGATAATCCCATCTGTACCCGCCAGAATGCTATTTAAGGAACTCTCCAATCCAGATGTCCCAATCAAACGTTTGGTGCCATCCTCATTTTCATGGAGTTGCGCTAAACCGATAAAGGAAGAAGCAAACTGTCCATTGGGATAACTGCGGTTAGGGCTAGTTGTGAAGTCAACACCCTCAACACCAGCAGTTTTTAGGTCATTTTTAATAGCCATCATATTGGCATAGGTAATCCCATTTCCCTTAGTACCAAAAGATACCTGTTTTAGATCTGGTTGAGAAAGCTGTTCTTTGACATAGGACTCCTCCATATCCAGATACTTATGGAAAATTTCAGCTACCTTATTAAATTGAGAATCCTCCACATAGAGAATTTTGCCTGTTGCTGACTTGTAGGTCTTGTCAATAACTGCATAAATATTGTAAGAAGTCGCATCTTCTGCAATAGGTGTTCCATTTCGATCGTAGATGGTTCCCCGTTTTGCAGGAATCGTCTTGGTTGTTTGATGGACCTTGTTGGCTTCTTGAACCAAGTCCTTACCAAATTTTTTACCCGTTCCGATAATGACCGCAAAGTTGACCAAAAAGACAGCGAAGAGTATGACAGCCAATAAACTCAGGCTTTTCCCTACTCTTCGGCGGTTTTCTTCTGGAGATTTACGGTTACGAACGGCATAACGGATGATTTTTTCTTTCCACTGTTTCATTTCTTACTCCGCTGCTCGGATATTTTCGTTATTCAGCTGCAAATCCTTGGAGTTTGCAATTTCTTTCAAACGTTCTGAACGAATCAATTCATTGACCTCTTGCTTGGCATCGTCTAGCTCGGTTTTCTTTTCTTCGATTTGAGCATTGACCTTGGTCAATTCATTCTGAACTTGTAATAGCTTGGTCTGCATAAACACAACGCTAATTGCCAGGATAATCATTGTTGCAGCAATCGAAACATAGAAGGCCTTTTCCACACGTGAAAAACCTTTAAACTTCGTTTGCAATAACTGGCTTGTTTTTTCGATTCTTTCTGCCATGTTTTTCCTCTTACTTGTGAATTTTTCTAGCCACGCGCAACTTGGCTGAATGCGAACGATTGTTGGCTTCTAGCTCTTCAGCACTTGGCAAGATTGGCTTACGGGATACCAATTCCATCTTGGGCTTAAGGTCATCTGGAATGAAGGGCAAGCCTTTGGGAACTTCCACTGTTGAAGCTTCCTTGAATAATTGCTTGGTCAAGCGGTCTTCCAGCGAATGGAAGGTAATGACCGAGATTCTACCATCCAGAGCCAGCATGTCCATGGCCTGCTGGATAGATTCATCTGCAGCGCCCAGCTCATCATTGACTTCGATTCGGATAGCCTGAAAAATCTGCTTGGCAGGGTGTCCCTTTTTCTTGAGCTCCTTGGCAGGCTTGGCCGACTTGATAATCTCTGCCAACTCCGTCGTCGTCTCAATGGGTTTCACCTCACGCGCTTGCTCAATCTTACGGGCAATCTGTTTAGAAAATTTATCCTCACCATACTTGAAAAAGATCCGAACCAAGTCATGATAGTCATAATGATTGACCACCTCATAGGCCGTCAGACTAGCTTCCTGATTCATCCGCATATCCAGTGGCGCATCCTTTTTATAAGAAAAGCCACGTTCACGCTGATCTAGCTGAGGACTGGACACTCCCAAGTCATAACAAATTCCATCAATTTCCTGGACACCAGCCTCCTGCAAACGTGCCTGCAAATGACGGAAGTTATCCTTGATAAAGGTTACCATCCCCTTTTCGATATAGGGTGCCAACCGTTTTTGCGCATTGTCAATGGCATTCTGGTCCTGGTCAAAGGCATAGAGATGACCTTTTTCGCTCAATTTACTTAATAAATATTCGCTATGGCCTGCTCCGCCCAAAGTCGCATCAACGTAGATACCGTCAGGTTTTACGTCAAGCATATCAATCGTTTCATGAAGCAAGACCGTTACATGATGAAATTCTTTTGTCATATCCTATCTATTTTACCACAAATCTGACCAGCTTGCACTTGTCAGACAAGGCTAAGTTTCTTCGAAAAAAATTCTCAAAAATATGTCATATATACTTGACATCTCATCCCCGAAAGAATATAATATAGTCAAATATATACGACATATCAGAAAGGAGACCCTATGAATCGTGTGAAAGAATTCCGCAAGGAACTGGGTATTTCCCAGCTCGAACTCGCCAAGGATATCGGTGTCTCGAGACAAACCATCAATATGATTGAGAACGACAAGTACAATCCAACCCTGGAACTCTGTCTCAATCTCGCCCGCAGCCTCAAAACTGACCTCAATAGTCTCTTTTGGGAGGATAATTTTTAAAAAAGGAGCAAACTCATGAAAAAAGAAACTCTCACTGAAAAACTGATCAAACGCATTTATGGCATTTCAGGACCACTTGATGAACACAAACGACGCGAAGCTGACCGCATTGGAAATAAAATCTTTGTGATTCTCTTTTACCTCATGACTTTAGGTAATCTTATTCCCTTTGTCCTTGCTTATAAATATCCGCAAATTGTCGCTATCGGCTATCCTCTTGTGGTATTCGGCATTTCGATGATTTCTGCTCTCTATGTGCTCTCCCAAACCAGGAAAACAGGCATCACAGCCATTGATCTAGATATGCTGAATGAGAAAGAAAGCAAGCAACTACACTACCCAGGTCTTAAAGCGGGGATAGTCTATGGATTGATGAGTTTTTTTGTAACCCCTCTTCTCCATATACTACTAGGTGAGAGTCAGGACTATCTTCAGTCTCTTCTCACTTTTAAAAATATTTTTTCAAGTATTCTCCAGTCTTTCTTCTTCGGAGTGATTATACAAATTATCATCTCCCGTCGCATTGCAAAATCCAAGAAAGATCAGGATGATTAGGAGCAAACAAATGAAAAAAGAAACTCTCACTGAAAAACTCATTAAACGCATATACGGTATTTCTGGTCCCCTTGACGAACACAAACGGCGCGAGGCCGATCGTATCGGGAATCAGGTCTTTATTGTTCTCTTTTATCTCATGATATTTGGCAATCTCATCCCCTTTGTCCTTGCTTATAAATATCCGCAAATTGTCGCTATCGGCTATCCTCTTGTGGTATTCGGCATTTCGATGATTTCTGCTCTCTATGTGGTCTCCCAAACCAAGAAAACAGGCATCACAGCCATTGATCCCGAAATGCTGAGTCAAAAAGAAAGCAAAAAGCTACATTTTCCTGGTCTAAAAGCCGGCCTAATCTATGGCATGGGCATGTTCTTTGGAATACCGCTTCTGAATGTCCTAACCGATGATAGCAAGGATTATCTTAGCTCTCTTTTAAATACAGGGCATTTTGTGTCAACTATCCTAGCAGCCTTCTTCTTCGGAGTGACCATACAAATTATCGTCTCTCTTCGCATTCGAAAAGCCAAAAAAGACCATGAAGACGACTAGGAGGTACCTTATGAAATCACTAGCTAGACTACTGATCAGTCATGTTTTTATCAGTATCTTTGTTACCTTTTTCCTACTTTCTGGACATATTGAGCATCCTTTCTTGATTATCTTTCTTTTATTCCTTCCTGTATTGAACAAGGGACAGAGATTCCAGAAAATCCAATCAAAAAAAATACGTCTTCTAAACGTATCTCTCTGTTTTATCCTCGTATCCTTTCCACAACTTTTAACAAATCCTATGGATTGGAGATACCTGGTATTTCTAATAATCTGTATCATTTTTAGTTTGGTTTACTTCTATACTCTCTATCAACTCTTTAAAGAAATCAATCAAAAATTGCCCATTTAGGAGATCACTCCCATGAAAAAAGAAGATTTCACCACTCGCTTACTCAAACTATTCTTTCACATACAAGGCCCCTTTGATGAATGCCGCCAAGAGATAATCTACAGGGCTGGTGCCCGTTCCTTGATCCAAATCGTTTACTCCTCCCTCCTACTCTTCTTGTTCTATCTCCTATTTGGACGCTTCATAGAGTTGGTTCGAGATGCCATGCCCTACCTCTATTTTGGACTTATCTTCGTCCTCTCATCTAGGGCGAGACTAGCAATTCGCGACTTACATTTAGACAAGGATGACCCGTCCGAAATCCATCACAAAAGCTACAGCAAAAACCAGATCAAAGTTCGTAGTTGGGGTGTATTCATCAGTATTCCAATTGGCTTGTTTGTCTTATCAGCCTTTCACAAACTCTTTGTTCAGCATCTTCCCCTCAACACCTTTTGGGACAAGCTCTCCCAGTTCGATAAAACGCTCCCTTTACTAGTCTTAGGTTTGGGAATTGGTGCCATCTTTGGAAGCATGACCTACGCCTTTTTATCGGAACACGAGATGAAACACTCTGAATCAGGAATGCATAAGGAGAATATAGAAAAATGACCAATATATATGATTTTTCCGTTTTGAACCAAAACAACCAAGCAACTTCCCTAGAGAGCTATCGTGGTAAAGTTCTCTTGATTGTCAACACTGCTACTGGATGTGGTTTAACGCCCCAGTACCAGGGGCTTCAAGAACTCTATGAACGCTATCAAGATCAGGGCTTTGCAATCCTAGATTTCCCTTGCAATCAGTTCATGGGACAAGCACCCGGCAGCGCAGAGGAAATCAATAGCTTCTGTAGCCTACATTATCAGACAACTTTCCCTCGCTTTGCCAAGATCAAGGTCAACGGCAAGGAAGCAGATCCTCTTTATGTTTGGCTTAAAGACCAGAAAGCTGGTCCGCTAGGAAAACGAATCGAATGGAATTTTGCTAAGTTTCTCATTGGTCGAGATGGGCAAGTCCTTGAGCGCTTCTCTTCCAAAACAGACCCCCAAGCCATCCAAGATTCTCTCCAAAAAATACTCTAATTTCTTTTTAAAATGTATCCTTTCATTTAGTTTGAGCCATGAAAGGATGCGTTTTTTCTTTAAAAAGTGACTGATTTTCTTTAATTTATATTTATTTTTTTGCTTTTTGCTATTGCAATTCTTTCATTAATTTAGTATATTTGTTATATTAAAAGTTTTCAGTCATTTTAAGGGAGAAATGACCTTTTGAATTTTTTATCTTAAAATGAAAGCGCTTTATAAGCAGGAGGTAAGGTGGCTTATAATTATCAGAGAGTTTTTTCATTAAATCAAGTTGTAACCAAGTCAGACTTGGGCTCAGGCAGTAGCTGACTGCCTTTCTAAAAACTAGGAGTATATTATGAATCGATACCTTTTTGAAAAAGGGCAAACATTTAGCATTCGGAAGTTAACTGTAGGTGTGGCATCTGTCATCGTCGGACTGGCATTTTTTGCTTCTGGAACCGTGCGTGCAGACGAAACGTCTCCTGCCACGACATCTAATCTTGATAAACAGATTAAACAAGTCGCAGATATAGAAGAGACCAAGGCTGAACCAGTCAAAGAAGAAGGTCGTGTAGAAGCTGAAAAACAAGAAACGCCTGCTACCGATACTAGCAGTGCTGACTTGCTCCCTGAAGACATTCAGGACCGTGCCTATCCAGACACACCTGTCAAAGAACTCGACACAAAGACTATCGTTGACCAGAAAGCTAGTCCAAAAGTAGAAACTGAGAGCATTCTAAAAGATAAGGAAAAAGCTACAAAGGAAGCTGAGAACGGAAACCGTGCTATTATTAACGGTGGACAAGACCTCAAACACATCAACTACGAGGGACAACCTGCAACTGCTGCTACTATGGTATATAGCATTTACAATGGTGGTTCTCAACGATACATCGTTTCTGGGTCTGGTATTTTTGTCGCGCCTAACGTTTTCTTGACAGTTGCTCATAACTTTTTAGATAAAGAAGGCCATATTCGTGGTGGAGACTCTGCGCGCTTCTATTACAATCTAGGATCCAACGCTCCTGTTAAAAATTCTCAGCCAAATTCAGGAAATACCACACTCTTCCAAGAGAAAGATATCCACTTCTGGAACAAAGAAGAATTTAGCAAGGGATATCAAAATGACTTGGCAGCAGTTGTATCACCTGTCCCTATACAAATTGCAAGCCCAAATAAAGCAGCAACTTTTGTGCCACTCGCTGAGCATAAGACTTACAAAGCAGGAGACCCTGTCAGCACGATTGGTTATCCAACTGACTCAAGCTCAAAAGAACTCAAACAGCCTATCGTAGCTGGCCAACTCTATAAAGCTGACGGCAAGGTAAAATCCGTTGATCCTTATGATGACAAAGGAGCTACTGGCATCACTTATCAAACAACTTCTGTATCTGGTTTGTCTGGTGGTGGAATTATCAATGGTGATGGAAAAGTCATCGGCGTACACCAACACGGAACGGTTGACAACGGTGTCCCTGAGAAAGACCGCTTTGGTGGTGGACTTGTCCTCTCTCCTGAACAACTCAAATGGGTCAAAGATATCATTGACAAATATGGTGTCAAAGGATGGTATCAAGGGGATAATGGCAAACGTTACTACTTTACACCCGAAGGTGAAATGCTTAGAAATAAGACAGCTGTCATCGGAGAAAATCAGTACTCCTTTGATGAGAGCGGTGTCGCTACTCTAGTCAAGGGAATTGATTATGGACGTGTCGTTATCCAGCACGTGGACGAAGCAGGCAATACAGTCAAAGAAAATGATACTTTCTTAGATAAAACAGAAGTGGGATCTGGCTTTGACTATGATTTCAAGAAAGCAATCACTCCAACCGAATTCTACAAGCAAAATCTAGAAAAATACCAGATTGTTTCCATTGATGGGGTTGAGATTCAGAAGCAACTAAAAGACGAGTGGAACCACAATGTCGTTAGCAAAACAGCTCCTGGAACCCGTGTCATCAAGGTAGTCTATAAAGTCAACAAAGGCTCCTTCAAAGTTTACTACCGTCAAAAAGGAACCACTACTGAACTAGCGGAAGCGACAGTTGATAACAATGACGGTCAAGAGTATGACGTTTCCTTTGTCAACACTTTCCATGCAAAAGACATTGCTGGCTACCGTCCAGTAAAAGCTAGCTTGGAAGCAACCATCCAGCATAAAGGTGTGAATGAGGTCGTCTTTGAATACGAGCCAATCGCTGATACAGCCAATCCAACGACACCGACTCCACCAGTCGCTCATCCAGAAGATAAAGAAACTGAGATTGGCAATCATGGACCTCTTCCAAGCAAGGCTCAACTCGATTACCACAAGGAAGAATTGGCAGCTTTCATCCACTACGGAATGAACACCTATACCAATTCTGAATGGGGAAATGGGAAAGAAGACCCCCGATACTTCAATCCAACCAACTTGGATACTGACCAGTGGATTCGCACTCTGAAGGAAACGGGCTTCAAACGAACTATTATGGTTGTTAAACACCACGACGGATTCGTTGCTTATCCTTCTAAGTACACCAACCATACCGTAGCTGCTAGCCCATGGAAAAATGGTAAGGGTGACCTTCTCGAAGAAGTTTCCAAGTCTGCTAGCAAGTACGACATGAACATGGGGGTTTACCTATCACCATGGGATGCCAACCATCCAAAATACCATGTTGCAACCGAAAAAGAATACAACCAATACTATCTCAACCAACTGAAAGAAATCCTTGGTAATCCAAAATACGGTAATAAAGGGAAATTTATCGAGGTTTGGATGGACGGTGCACGTGGTAGCGGTGCTCAGAAAGTAACCTATACCTTTGATGAATGGTTCAAATACATCAAAGAAGCTGAAGGAGATATTGCTATCTTCTCTGCTCAACCGACAAGTGTTCGCTGGATTGGAAATGAACGAGGTATCGCAGGTGACCCTGTATGGCATAAAGTCAAAAGGGCCAACATCACAGACGACGTGAAAAACGAATACCTCAACCATGGTGACCCTGATGGTGATATGTATTCTGTAGGGGAAGCTGACGTTTCGATCCGTTCGGGCTGGTTCTACCATGACAATCAACAGCCAAAATCACTCAAAGAGTTGATGGATATCTACTTCAAGTCTGTTGGTCGTGGAACGCCACTCCTTCTCAATATTCCACCAAATAAAGAAGGAAAATTCGCAGATGCGGATGTGGCTCGCTTGAAGGAATTTAAGGCAACTCTAGATCAAATGTATGCGACTGACTTTGCCAAAGGTGCGACCGTAACAGCAAGTTCTACTCGTCAAAACCACCTCTACAAGGAAAGTCACCTCACAGACGGTAAAGATGATACTAGCTGGGCGCTCTCAAATGATGCCACAACCGGTAGCTTTACAGTCGATTTGGGACAAAAGAGACGCTTTGACGTTGTTGAACTCAAGGAAGACATCGCCAAAGGTCAACGTATCTCTGGTTTCAAGATTGAAGTCGAAATCAACGGACGTTGGGTGACTTACGGTGAAGGTTCGACCGTTGGTTACCGTCGCTTGGTTCAAGGCAAACCTGTAGAGGCACAAAAAATCCGTGTAACCATCACTGGTGCTCAAGCAACTCCAATCTTAACCAACTTCTCAGTCTACAAGACACCAAGCAGCATTGAAAAGACAGATGGCTACCCTCTTGGACTGGAATACCACTCAAACACAACGGCAGATACAGCTGGAACAACTTGGTACAATGAATCTGAAGGGGTTCGTGGCACTTCTATGTGGACCAATCAAAAAGATGCCAAAGTAAGCTATACCTTCACAGGAACCAAGGCCTATGTCGTCTCTACGGTCGATCCAGGTCATGGAGAAATGTCCGTCTACGTTGATGGTCAAAAAGTTGCGGATGTGCAAACTAAGAACGCAAGCCGTAAACGCAGCCAAAAAGTCTTTGAGACAGGTGATTTAGCACCAGGCCAACACACTATTACTCTTGTAAATAAAACAGGTGAACCAATTGCTACAGAAGGGATCTACACCCTAAACAATGATAGCAAGGGAATGTTTGAACTAGAGTCTACCAACTACGAAGTCGAAAAAGGAAAACCAGTCACTGTCAAGATTAAACGTGTTGGTGGAAGCAAGGGGGCTGCTACTGTGCGCTTCATCACAGAACCTGGAACTGGGGTTCACGGTAAAGTTTACCAAGATACAACTCAAGATGTGACCTTTAAAGATGGAGAAACAGAAAAGACTGTTACCATCCCAACGATTGACTTTACAGAACAAGCCGACTCTGTTTTTGACTTCAAAGCCAAGCTCACTTCGGTTACTGATGGTGCCCTGCTCGGTTTTGCTACCGATGCAACCATCCAAGTGATGAAAGCTGAATTGCTGATCAAGGACCAAACAAACTATGATGACCAAGCTAGTCAGTTGGATTACAGTTCTGGCTGGCACCATGAAACCAATTCGGCAGACAAGTACCAAAAAACGGAGTCTTGGGCATCCTTTGGTCGCTTAACTGATGAGCAAAAGAAAAAGACAACTGTCACAGCCTACTTCTACGGTACTGGACTTGAAATCAAAGGCTATGTTGATCCAAATCATGGTATCTACAAAGTCTTCCTAGACGGTAAAGAAGTTCCTTACCAAGATGGCATGGGAAATGCTTCAACTATTGATGGTAAGAAATACTTTAGCGGTCGTGCAGCCCAACGCCAAGGCAATCAAACTCTGGTTAGCCTAAAAGGTCTGGACGAAAACTTGCACGCAGTCACCCTTCAACTAGATCCTGTTCGAAACGATTTGTCTCAAAATATCGGTATTCAAGTGGACCAATTTATCACTCGTGGCGAAGGTAGCGAACTCTACAGCAAGGCAGATATCATCCAGTCTATCTCAAAATGGAAAGACGATCTGTCCAACTTTGATCCAGCAGGCTTGAAAAATACGGCTACTGCACGCCAAGCTTTCCAAGCAAATCTAGAAAAATTGAGAAACCAACTCAGTGCTGATGCAGTGGATGTTCAAGATGTCATGTTGACGGTCAGTGCCCTACAAGATATCCTATCCAAGGATGAGAACTATCAAAGAGGCCAAGAGGAGCCTAGTCCAGAGCAACCGGAACAGCCAGAAGAACCTGAGAAACCTGACCAGCCTGAGCAACCAGCTGAACCAAAACAACCGGAAATCGAATACAGTAAGGCCATGGCTAGCTTAACAGAAGCCATTGAGAAAAAAGTCGGTGAGCTTGGTTCTAACAATGAAGCTAAGAAGAAATTAATTGAACTTGCAAACCAAGCAATTGCTGCAATTCAAGAGGCCAAGACTCAAGAAGAAGTTAATAAAGCGCTAGAATCCGCTCTTGAACAAATTAGCAAGCTTGAAGCAGCTAAGCCTGAGAAACCAGTTCAGCCTGAAAAGCCAGCTGAGCCTGAAAAACCGGCGCAACCGGAAAGTCCAGCTCAGCCTGAAAAACCGGCTCAACCGGAAACTCCAGCTCAACCTGAAAAACCAGCGCAACCTGAAAAACCAGCTGAACCTGAGAAACCAGCTGAACCTGAGAAACCGGCTCAACCGGAAAAACCGGCTCAACCGGAGAAACCAGCTGAGCCTGAAAAACCAGCTGAGACTGAAAAACCGGCGCAACCGGAAACTCCAGCTCAGCCTGAAAAACCGGCTCAACCTGAAAAACCAGCGCAACCTGAAAAACCTGCTGAACCTGAGAAACCAGCTGAACCTGAAAAACCTGCTGAACCTGAAAAACCTGCTGAGCCTGAAAAACCTGCTCAACCGGAAAAACCGGCTCAACCGGAAAAACCGGCTCAACCGGAAAAACCGGCTCAACCGGAAAAGCCAGTTCAGCCTGAGAAACCTGCTCAACCGGAAAAGCCAGTTCAGCCTGAAAAACCTACTCAACCGGAAACTCCAGCGCAACCTGAGAAACCGGCTGAACCCGAAAAGCCAGCTCAACCTGAGAAACCAGCTCAGCCTGAAAAACCTGCTGAGACTGAAAAACCTGCTGAGACTGAAAAACCTGCTGAGCCTGAAAAACCTGCTGAGCCTGAAAAACCTGCTGAACTGGAGAAACCAGCGCAACCGGAAACTCCAGTTCAACCTGAAAAGCCTGCTCAGCCTGAGAAACCAGCGCAGCCTGAGAAACCAGCGCAGCCTGAAAATCCAGTTCAACCTGAGAAACCAATTACTTCTTCAAATCCTGAGGAAGGGGTCAAGGACCTTATCTTTAAACTTCCAAGCTTGGAAATCGTCAATAAGGTAGTACCATTCAAGACTATGCGTCGCGAAAACCCACAATTAGACAAAGGAAAAGAACAAGTTCTATCAGAAGGGAAAGACGGTCTCTTAGTCGAATATGTTGAAGTGGACGGCGACAATCGCAAGGTTCTCCAAACAGAAGCAACTCCAGCTCAAGATCGAGTGATTGAGGTAGGTAGCAAACAAAGCTCAGTTGGAACAGAGGCACCACCAGTTGTGACTCTTCCTGAGTATGTTCTACCAATAGAGACTGAAAAACCTGCTCCAGTCGTAACAGACAATTCACCAGCAAAAGATGAAAAAGCTCCTGTTACAGCTACAATCAAAGAAGACAAGGAAAGAGAACTCCCTGCAACTGGGGAACAAGAAACAACTTCCTTCCTCTTCTTGGCAGCCATTACTTCTATCTTATCTCTCCTCATCTTCCAAAAGAATTTCAAAGACTAATAACCCTCTTTGATTGATTCTTTCTAATTATTCAGTTCCCCCGTTGAGAAGACCATTTGGTCTTCTCTTTTTCTATCTATAAAATAAAAAACATCCACAAATACACATGGATGTTTTGGTATGAATCTATAAAGTAAAATGATCATTGAGAATAGGTGTTCTCAAATCCAACTACGTTTTCAAATAAACGCTCATCTAAAAAAGAGAGTGGGCCTTGCCTTATCTCATCAGAACTACCATCATAAGTTCTGCAAGAACTCCACAGATAAAAGATGGTGTTTCGAATTCCAATACCATGAGATCTTCTGACGCTCACAAGCTATCTCCCCTAGATCAGACTTCCCTCTCCCACATCTAGGTCTACTGACTACTATTTTCGAGTCCAGCGTATGCATAGGTTCGATTTCTAGGAGACTCTTTTTCCGTCACCACCCTAAAATAAAAGCGATGCTCTCCCCCATCCTTGGCATTTTCCTTGTTTAAGACGAAGTAGTTCTTCTGATTCATCGCCATGGTGCGTAGAATGTCATCGATCAAAAAAGTCAGTGGCACATTCATGGCAGAGTATTTTTGAAAATCCTCTTCAAAACGAATATAGGCTTCTGAAAAATAATCCATCTGCAGTTTGTTTTCATACAACTCTTTTCTAGTCATAAACTCCCTCCTCCCACAGTCGAATTTCGAGTACATCTGCTAGCTCTACCAGCCTATAGCCCTCATTGGTCCTAATAGACAGAGTTTGAGATGATAATTCGCTCACCTTGCCGACGATAGTCGTTTTTTGTTTCTTTTCCTTGACTACAAAGTATCCCTTTAGTTGCCCGACATAAAGCTGCGAAAGCAAGAGTAACTTCTCAACGGGATTCAAACTCGTCGAAAAAGCAACCCGATTTTTTTCTTCACCGAGTGAACTAGTATGCTCTGAGAGGAAAAAGCCCATCCACTTCTGCATCCCTGGATCTTGATAGTCACGCGCAGATGGAAAGGGTAAATAAGAACGATCAATCATTTTAGTCCATCTAATCCTCCAGCAGAATGCCCCCCAATCAGTTTGCTTCTGGCAAGACTCCTAGAGGCTTCTTCCAGTGCATTGGCCTTTAAGAGGGACGTAAAACCAAATTGTTCCCGAATGGAGTCAATGGCTGTCTGGAGCCTTTCTTCTTTTTCTAACTTGTCAACATCATCAAAGAGGGAGATCAAACCAAAAGACTCGTCCACAAATCCTGAATAGTTGACTCCGACACTTCTGACCGCTCCAGAAGTGTATTTATTATGAAATAGCTTCAAAACATAATCCGTTAAGACAGCTGTATTATTGGTCGGTTCGACCTTCATTTGTGTGTGAATAGACGACCTGACCTCCTGTTTAGAAAAACCAATATAGATAGAGACAAGGGTTGTCTTCTTGCCCGCCCTTCTCAGCCTAATAGCCACCTGCTCCGCCATTTCGCGGAGAATAATTTCAATATCCCGTAGCTTCACGTAGTCTCTCGGCAAGATTTGAGAATTTCCTAACCCTTGGGACTTGGCTTTATAGGGCCTGTGAACATTGCTCTCATCAATCCCGTTAGCATGAAACCACAAACGCAGGCCAGCCTGACCCAGAGCCTTCTGTAGCTGGTCTGGGTTGCTTGTAGCTAATTCTCTGATGGAAAAAATCCCCAGAGCATGCAAGTGTTTCTCCATCCGCCTGCCAATCCCCCAAAAGTCCGTCATCTTGGGAATGGCCCAAACCTTCTCTTCCACATCCTGGTAAGACCAGTTGGCCCTCATGGTCGGAGTGTGCTTGGCCTCATTATCCAGAGCCAACTTGGCCAGTAAGGGATTGGCATTGGACATACCCACCGCAGAGTAGATCCCTGTCTGCCTCCAAATATCCCTCTGGATGCGAGCAGAAAGCAGATCCAGCTTGTCTTTGCGAGAGAGACTCTTGTCTGGGATGAAATAGTTGAGCGAACTAGTCAGATCAATAAAGCCCTCATCGATAGAGTAGGGATAAATATCATCTGGACTACCATAATTTTGAAAGATTCGCTGGATTTCCATATTGACCGCTATGTACTCATCCATCCTAGGAGGCACAATCAAAGTCACTTGAGCCCAATCTTCGATGTAGCGAACATAGTCTGAGTCAGTAGGCAAGCCTTGCTTTCGAGCATTGTAATAAGAAAATTTGCGCGTTTTGATATCAAAAGGCAGATCATAGGCCCGACCAACATTGGACTTGCCAAAAATCTTCTTAAACATGGGAGAGGAAGCTAGGATAAGACCAGTAGAATTATCCGCGCGACTCATGACACAAAGCGAGGTCTTCAGCGGATGCAAGCCCCTTTTCACACACTCGACACTGGCATAAAAAGATTTCATATCGACAAAGGCAATATCACTTTTGGGCTCTCTGGAATAATCAAAGTAGCCCATAGGCTAACCCTCCATCGGCACAAAGTTCCCAACGATAATCCCCACAATCCGAGGATCTTCTTCATAGGCGATGAAAATGTCCTTGTATTTAGGATTGATCGATACCAGACGCAAGCCATCTTCCTCCCGATAAACCCGTTTGATATAGGTCTGGTTGTTGCAGACCACTGCATAAACTGCTCCGTCATAGTCAAATCTCGTCTCTCGAATCAGAGCCACCGAACCATTTTGATATTTAGGCTCCATAGAGTCCCCAGCCACCCAGGACGCAAAATCATGGGCCAACTCCTCGTTAAAGTAGACCGTATCAAAATTCTGGTCATCGTAGACCGAAGCCCCAATCCCTGCTGACATGCGTTCGTAGACACGGTACTCATAGAGGCGCTCTGGCATGGTCGTCACCTTCTGAGTTTGTTCCTCTTGAGCTAGGTTGCGAGCATAAAGCACAACCTTGTCCTTCCCTTGCTTGGAGAGGCTATTGTAGAGACGGACAATCTCAATCTGAGTAAAATACCCTCTTGCTACCTTTAAAATATTCTCTAGCTGGGCAACCTTCTCCTTGGATGGTTCCTTAATCCCACGTTCCCAAGCCGAGTAAGCCTGAAAACTAATCCCTAATTTCTCTGCAATTTCCTTCTGTGTCAATTTTAACTCTTTCCTCCGAGCCTTGAGTTTTTCTGGTTGGTACATGATTCACCTCCTAGTGTGATGCTTTAATGGACATTATCTCCCTTAGAAAGACTAATCGACGGTTGAACTTACACTTTCAAAATTCAACCAATTCGGTTTAGTTTTATTATATAAAAAAAGTGAACAATTGTCCACTGAGAAAAACAAATTTTAACAGACATACCCGGAGATTCTAAACAAAAAACATCCAAGAAAACATTCTTGAATGTCCGGAAAGATTGATGACTCCATTAACCTTGTCAGTAGACTAGAAATGATGATATTATGGCCTCCTTATCTCAAATACTACTGTATGAACCCACTCATTATGAATGTGTAAGTCATTTTCTATCATTCTACTAAAGGTGAAGCCATTTTTTATAAGCACCCTCTGAGAGGCTAGATTACCCGTTGCCGTTCCTGCAATGATTCTATTGAAACCATAAGTCGTGAAGGCCTTGTCTAAAACGAGTTTAACCGCTTCGCTAGCATAACCTAAATTGGCAACATTTCCCCCAATCCTATACCCAAGCTCTGCTGTATTTCGATCACTCTCTAAGACACTTAAATTGATTCTTCCAATCATAACACCTTGCGAATCTCTAATAAGATGCATGTATGCATCATGATTATCTTGCTCCGTTAACAATTCCTTTGTAATTTCTTTAAAACCGTCTGAATCAAAATAGTTAGCTGGTCTAGGAGGTAAATTTCGTTCAAAATACTCCCGATTTTCTTTTTCAAAAGAATAGACGTCTAGACTATTTGCTTTAGACAACAGCTCTAAACTGATCATTGTAAATCATCTCCCGTCATTATCTGCATTCAACATTCTTCTCATGTTTACACAAAGTGAAATTTAAAGAATTTAAAGAAATCCTTTTATTTTCTATATAGTTTCTATATTATAACAATTATAACACAAAATACTATGGATAAACATAATATTCAAGGCGCCACACCAGCAAAACTAGCTGGAGTTTCGCTTGAAGAAATTTCTGAAGTGCTAACCCATAGTGACAAGGAAATTACAAAGACCTATGTTAACACTAAAGATAAAGTTAATCAGGCCGTAGGTGATATTGCATTTCGTAGTTTAAAAAATTGATGGGGTAAATATGGGGTGAACTTTGATTTTTTGAAACAAAAAAGACATCCAAGAGTAAATTCTTGAATGTCTGTAAACGTTGATATAATCGTATTGATTAACGTTTTGAGAATTGTGATGCTTTACGAGCTTTCTTAAGACCTGGTTTTTTCTACATTATGATATTTATGGTAAATTATCACTAAAATCAAGTAATTTTAAGAGATAAATCCTCAATATTTACATATATAATCCTTTTGAAAATCGAGAGGTTATCAAAGGGTTATCACATTTTAGTTTTCGGAGCTTATGTAGTTGAGAAATACGAAATACTGTATCATAAAGATGATGTACAGTTTAGCAACAAATATACAGTTTCTTCGTGCCTGGACAATTTCTTTTTCTATCCTGAAGATATTTAAACAGTTCTATATATTATTTCTTGTGAGTAATTTTCATCAAAAAATTTCATAGAGTAGCTCCCTAGAATCATGGAAAAGTAGTAAAAATAGTTGTTATCCTAGTTGATTAAAAAAATCCCTGATTTCCTCATCTTTTATAAAATAATATATAATTTTCCCCTCTCTTCTAGTGCCCAAGATGTTTTGATTGGCTAATTTACGAAGATGGTGGGAAGTAGATGCCATACTGAGATTTAGTAAACAGGCTATATCACAGACACAGAGTTCTTCAACAGCAAGAAGATAGAAGATGATATTTATCTGTTTATTATCGGTAAATTTTGTTAAAATGCGAAGTGATTTTTGGACTTTTTCCTTTTCAAGGTAGTTCGTTGCGGTTGTAATATTTTGCTGATTTATAACATTCACTTGGCAGATACTATCTTTTTTCATAATATTTTCTCCTAGCCTAATATAGTCCATAGTATGTCAAAACTGTTATTTTCAATCAGGATATATATCCCCAATCCTAAATAAACAACGGCAATAAACCATCTGCTATATTTTTCCAAAATTTCTCCAACAGAAGAGACTTGTGCCAATTTTTGGGCAGAAAAAACCAAGAGATAAATCATGACTAGAAAGGTAAGTAAAGCTACTATCAAATTTGCTAAATTTAAGGTAGTAAAATATGGAACAAAGACACCAATATTGTCAGCACCACAACTTGCAAAAGTAATCATAGCGACTAGAAATATCAGGTTTTTATTATCTTTGCGCAAACCTTCTTTGGCAATAGCTTCTCCATCAGAATCTCCTAAAAGCAAAACTTTGAGACCTAGGAAAATTGGAATCAAACCGAGTAAACCTAAAATCTCTTTACTAGGAATATAATTTAAGACAAATGCAAAAAGCAAACTTAGCAATATTAGACTAACAGAGCCTAGAAATTGTCCTAAATAGATGTTAATGATGTCTTTTCTGCTTTTTCTTTTGGCAAAAAATAACATTAGGATAATAAGTAAGTCTACGGCTGTCCCAGAATACAGGATTATTGAAGTAACAACATTTTGAATCATAAAATACCTCATTCAAATATATTTTTGAATGTATTCTAACATTAAACTTTGTAGATGTCAACTTAAAATCCACCAAAATATAGATAAGAAGTTAGTGTACCAAATATTAAAAAGCCCTGCCATCGAAATGACAGCAGGGCTTAACTTCAATATCCAGATAATATATTTATCTAAAAAAGGTACAGTTTTTATTGATTTGTAGTGCGATATAATGAGTTTCCAAAAATCAAAAATCGCTTAAAATCAATATTTTGACATCTATTGACGTGTACTGAAACCCTTACTTAACCTCTGTAAGGATATAATTACGGTACCAGTATATCATAAATAATAACAAAATCTTGACTTTCCGAAACATAATGATTTTCCCGAAAGAAAGAGATCAACCTAAAAAATTACTGTCTTACTTATGTAATGTTTCTTTAATATAATATAGAAATAAAAAGTATGTAAATGAAAAGATTTATCACATTACTTTTAGTGTCTCTATCTACAATTTTATTAATTGCATGCTCTAACCAATCAAGCAATTCTTTAGATGGCGAATACCGTTGAATAAACGAGAGTAGAAATGAAGTTGCCTTTACCATTTCAGGTAACAAAGGAAATAGCAACAAAGGAGAGGCCGACACCTTTACAATTGATAAAGACAGTGCAACAATCGAACCGACTGGCTCTAATATCATAAACCGAAAAGAGAATTATACCTTCAAGGATGACGTATTCACTGTAGATATTTCAGGAACAAAGCAGGAGTATTACAAAAAGGATAGTGAAGAAATACAGCGACAAGTAAAACCCTCAAACTATTTGATATTCTTTATACAATAAAAACGCTTTTGTACTGACCCCAAAAGTTAGATTTTTTCTGTCTAACTTTTGGGGGTCAGTACACACCCGCATAGCGGGTATTTTTTTGTCTCACACCTAGCGGAGTGAGACAGGCTAATAGTCACATAATAAAAAATTTACTTAAAGTCAGATTTTAAATACTTTAGAATAGTTCTTTCTAAAACTTACTCCCAAATTTTTTTGCTCGTATAATTCATCAGGGGTTTGGGGATTCCCCAAAATTCAAATCATCCCAAAAAGTACATACACTTTGTGTATACAAATTTTAGGATGATTTTGGGAGTGTGTGTATACAGACTCTGAGCTCGCAAAGTCATATTATGAGAAATCTTTCCTTCTCGATAAAATAATCCCAAAAATCAATTTGACTGTCATTTGTGTGTACAAATATTTTAAGAAGATATATAAAAAACGCTGCAAAATTTTTAACAGCGTTTCCTTATTTTAAAATTCTCATATGTCTTTCTTTTTTATGGTTAGCATCATAGTATTCCAGCATCGCATGATACAAACGAGCCTTCGTTTTATCTTGTTGTTTAATTCCATGAAGAAATAATTCTGCTCGCTTTAATTTCAATATGTATTCACATATCTGATCAAAATCCTTATCCATATTACTTTTGAAAATAAACATCTTTTTCCTCCATCACATCAACTATTTTTTGCATCAAAATAGACATATCCATTTTGTTTTCATAGCTTATTCTCCCAACTACAGTTGCAAGACGGGCTATAGAATTGATATTCTTTCCGACTTGTTCCAACTCTTCTGTTAAAGGAACTAAACCTTCAAAAGAGACTTTTTGGATGTTCAAATCTGTTCGTATTAATTTTTGTCTAGCAAACTCAGAAAAATTACGAATATTTTCCTTCCTCATACAATCATTTAATTTTTTATTTTCTTCTTCCGTCAAAAACACCTGTTTCAACACAGATTTTATTCTCATGGTCCTATCACCTCGTTTTCTTATTTAGTCGTTTTACAAGTTCTTTCACTTGTTTACTTGTCTTCTTTTCATATTCTATCATCAGCTCAACGCAGTAGTGAAATATCCTTACATTATCCAAATCCTCACTTTGTTCTGCTATTCTTTCTAACTGACGTAAGTTATTGATAATTCTTCTAACTTGAAATATAAAGTCATGATAAGATTCAAAATCAAATTGAAGATAAATAGGCGAGCTCTTAAATAACATTTTTCTGGCATAAGAGGAAAAACTTAGATGATTTGTCATTTCAATCAAGTTATTCACTATTTCATTTTGCTCCTCAGTGATGTAACATTTCTTTAGAACAGTCCTATATCTACTCATTTATCATATACTTCTTTCGGGCATTTTCATGGGCAATAGCTTTGCACTCCAGCATACGTTCCTGCTTTAAATTCTCCATAGACTTAAATAAATACGCCAAAGGAGACGTCGCATCCTCAGGAATCCGTTCAATCATGCTAATGACTTCATCACTAGTTACATACCCACTAGCCAAATACTCGCCTATCTTCATCTTCTGAGCATGTGTTAAAGTGTAATTGTTAGGATACAAAAATCTATCATTGTACTTATAAGAAATGGATTCTAACAAAGAATAATATTTAGGTGGAATATAAGTTTCAGGCTTTCTAGAACTATTATCCAGTATATTCTCAATCTCTTTCTTATTCTTACTCTTGTTCTTAATCTCTTGCGTTACATTATCATTTTCATCCGTTACTGTAACGTTACAGTCTAAAACGAGTTGTGGCTCGCCTGTAATTAGTGCTTTTTGTTTTTGTCTATGACGAGCAACACGTTCCCTAGTTTGTTTTCTAATCTTTTCTAGTCCATCTATATTCTGATGTTTCTCCCATTTTGGAATGGTAATAGCGCCATCTATGATTTCTATCATGCCAAATTCTTCAAACATGCTGAGAGCTAATTTTACAGATGTAGCCTTTCGCCTAAACACTGTTGAAAGCATCTCTTCTGTGTAATAAACCTTGTTCCCTAGACTTAATATGCCACTATTATTTTGCTTTCCTGCAAGCACCAGAATTTTAAACCATATTACAATAAGAGTATCTCCTTCTGGCATTGATTCTATTAGCTGAATTTTTTCATCATCAAATATATCTGTTGTTATCTTGATCCACTGAACACCATTCATACGAGTACCTATCTTTCATATTGCTTCAACCATCGTGTTACTGCTCTTTTATCGTATAAAGTCACTCCATCAATCACCATGGTTGGCATTCCTTCTTTCGTCCATTTTTGGATTGTTGTCGTAGATACATCTAACCACCTAGACAAACCTGACATACGAACCATAGGTTTATAAAGTTCTTTATCTTCAAATACTCTTGCTACAGCATTTGAAATCATCTCATCATAGTGAGCACGTAATTGCTTCTCTAATTCTTTAGGAAGCTGGACAACTAAAGTAGTTTCCGACATAAATTCACACCTCATTTCTAAATTAAATAAGCTCCGAAACCATTTAATTTGTTATTCATTTTGAATTATATATCCTTTTTGAATTTTTGTCAAGCTTTTTTATTCAAAAAGAATAAAATGTGTTATAATGATAAAAAGGAGGTTCTTATGACGAATCATATTACTAAACTGATAGAAAATAGCGGAAAAAAATTGACAGANATTAGCGAAGCTACAAATATAGCCTATCCTACACTTTCTGGATACAATCAAGGAATCCGCAAACCTAAAAAAGATAATGCTGAAAAATTGGCAAAATACTTTAATGTTTCCGTCGCTTACATTATGGGACTTGATAGCAACCCACACGCTCCATCAAATCTTAAAATTGTTACAGATAGTTTCAAAACATCTAAAATTGGTTCTGTAACACCTTTTAAAAGCGATATGGAGAAGTTAAAGAAAAGTATCGAATTTGGCGAAAGGGCATTAACACTACCACTTGATGATAGTTTTTCAGATGAATTTCGTCATATATTCTCAGAATACCTAGCTGAGAAAAACAAACGTTTTATGTCTGAGTTTATAGACTATATGAATCACCAAAATAAAGACTCTAAAGTTTGGCAGAGCTGGATTAAAACAGACGAATACGCTATCCGACAAGAAGATAGAAAAAATAGATAGACACTCATTTCTCAATTACATAAGCTCCGAAAACTTAGATACGGAGAAAAAATGTCTATACACAAATACAAAACAAAAAAAGGAATCCTTTACTATGTCAGCTTTTACATTGGCTTAGATGCTTATGGAAAGAAAAAAAGGCACTTAAAGAGAGGATTCAAAACCAAAAAAGAGGCAAAATTGTACGAAGCTCGTTTAGAAGCTGGTGTCGTCTCCCCCACAGTAAATACCGAAAAATCTAATCCCAAAGTCACTTATAAAGAACTTTATCATGAATGGTTTAAGGCTTATGTTGGTACCGTTGAAGAAACAACTTCTTCCCAAACAAAGAATATCTATCGAATACATATTCTACCAGTATTTGGAGATAAATTTATCGAGCAAATCAGTCCTTTAGACTGTCAAAACTTTATTACACAAAAATCTCAGACTTTCAAAAATATCAAACAGATAAAATCCTATACCTCAAAAATTTTTGATTTTGCAATCAACATGAACTACATTGATCGAAATCCAATGAAGAATGTTATCATGCCTAAAATCAAAAAAACTAGATCAGATAATTTTTGGTCACTGGAGGAATTACATCATTTCCTTGATATAGTGAAAGAAACTGAGCCATTTAAACATTTTGCTTTATTTAGACTGCTTGCATTTAGTGGACTACGAAAAGGGGAGTTATACGCTTTAAAATGGGCTGATATTAACTTTGACAGCAATCTATTGAACATAGATAAAAGTCTAGGAAGAATTGACGGTAAAGCGATTGAAAAGAGCACAAAGAATGAATCTTCAGTTCGTACAATCTATCTTGATGATGAGACAATCGATATTATTAAGCAATGGAGAAATTTCTATCTGAAAGAACAATCTCAGCTTCCTCTTACAAAGCTGAATATTAGTGATGAATATATGTTCTCTTACATATCAAGTAATGACAAAATTGAACCTTTGCATGCTGATTACATTAATAACGTACTGAATCGAATTATTAAAAAGCATAAATTAAAACCAATTAGCCCACATGGGTTTAGACATACACATGCAACACTTATGTCTGAAATTGGAATCGATCCTTCTAATACATCAAAACGTCTCGGTCATGCAAGCAGTCAGGTGACATTAGATGTCTATACTCACACCACAAAAACTGGTGAGAAAAACTCTATTGACAAATTTGCAGACTATCTCAATAAAGCAAAATAAATCATGATTTTAAAAATTTAGAAGAGGTTATCAGAAGGTTATCACAAAGCTATTTGAGCTCAAAAATCGACAAAAAAGCACTTTGCAAAATTTTTGCAAAGTGCTTTGAAACGTTGATATAATCGTATTGATTAACGTTTTGAGAATTGTGATGCTTTACGAGCTTTCTTAAGACCTGGTTTCTTACGTTCAACTTTACGTGAGTCACGTGTAAGAAGTCCTGCGCGTTTCAATGAATCGCGGAAGTCTGGGTCTACTTGAAGAAGAGCACGAGCGATACCGTGACGGATAGCTCCTGATTGACCAGCGTATCCACCACCTACAACATTAACGAAAACGTCGTATGAACCTACAGTTGAAGTAACTGCGAATGGTTGGTTGATAACAAGACGAAGGTCAGCGTGTGGGATGTACTCTTCAACATCTTTTTTGTTAACGGTGATTTTACCAGTTCCTGGAACAAGGCGAACGCGTGCAACAGCGTTTTTACGACGTCCAGTACCTGCATATTGTGCTTGTGACATACTTTATTGTTCCTTTCCTTAGATAAGTCCTGAAATATCAAGAACTTCTGGTTGTTGTGCAGCGTGAGTGTGCTCAGCTCCAACGAATACTTTCAATTTCATACCTTGAGCGCGGCCAAGAGTATTGTGTGGAAGCATACCTTTAACTGATTTTTCGATCAAACGTACTGCATTTTTAGAACGAAGTTCACCAGCAGAGATTTGTTTCAATCCACCTGGGTGGTTTGAGTGAGTGTAGTAGATCTTATCAGTTGCTTTTTTACCAGTCAATTTAACTTTTTCAGCATTGATAACGATTACGAAGTCACCTGTATCAGTGTGTGGTGTGAATGTTGGTTTGTTTTTTCCGCGAAGTACGCTAGCAACGACTGCTGAAAGGCGTCCAAGAGGTACATCAGTTGCATCAACAACGTACCATTTGCGTTCTACTTGGCCTGGTTTAGCCATGAATGTAGTTTTGTTCATGATTTCTCCTATATGAATATCGTTTTTGTTTACAGGGCGGATGTTCCGGTCCGCGGGGTATTTGAAAGGTTCCGGGGCCTTACAAATGGGGTAAACAATACCGTCTACTATCATACCAAATTTTACTACTAAAAGTCAATAGATATGAAAAATATTTTTACCGATTTCGGTGTTTAACATCTAGAAAAACCTCGCTTTTGCGAGGCTCTCCTATTTATAAGCTAAGGCACGTTTAAAGCTTTTCCATAGACCTAGATCATCTGTCTGAAGGACAAGGCTGGCATACATACGTCCGATAAAGGCTGTTGCAGTGACTGCAAAAGCAACCGTTATGGCAAGAGAAATCCAAGCTTCCAGACCACTTGCATAACCATTTATAGCTCTAAATGGCATAAAGAAGGTCGAAATGAAAGGAATGTAGGAACCAATTTTCAGAACTAAATTGTCACCAGCAACACCTAGAGAGGTCACACCGACAAATCCTGCTATAATCAAGATCATCAATGGAGACAAGGCCTTTCCTGAATCCTCAGGGCGAGAAACCATGGATCCTAGGAAGGCTGCCAAAACAACGTACATAAAGAGACTAACCAAGACAAACAATAAGGTATTGAGCGAGAAGGCCTCTCCTATATGGTTTAAAATACCAGATTGTGCCAAGATTGGTAGGTCTTTAAAGAGCAAAATGGCAGCCAGCCCACCCACGACGTAAATGCCAATATGAGTCAAAATCACGAGAAGTAGAGCCAGCATGCGAGCGTAGAAATAATGACTAGCTCGGATACTAGAGAAGACCACCTCCATGATTTTGGTTCCTTTCTCGCTAGCTACTTCCTGAGCAGTGACGCTAGCATAAGTAATCAAAATCATATAAAGGAAGAAACCAAGCCCTGCGGCCGCAATGGTTTGAACAATTTTTTTATTTTCCTTGGATTCATCAATCTTCTCAGTAAAGTCAACGGTCTGACTCAGACGTTTTTCCTGTTCTTGAGACAAATTGGCTGCCGAACGATTGAGTTGGTATTGCAGTTCGTTTAACTTATTGGTTACTGCTAGTTTGACGCCACTTTCAAGAGAGGTTTCACCATGATAGACGGCCTTGAGGACGCTGTCCTCTTGGTCAATGGTTAGGTAACCCTTGATTTTCTCATCCTTGATAGCAGCCTGGGCACTGGCTTCATCCTTATAATCAAAGTTGATACCATTGGTACCCTTGAGCCCTTCTTCCACAGATGGTACCGTTGTTACTACTGCTATCTTGCTATTCTTGGCCATAGAAGACCCTTGGAGATAGCCAATTCCTACAGATAAGGCTAAAAATAGGAACGGCGAAATCACCATAAAGAAGAAACTCCACGACTTGACATGCCGAAGATAGGTTTCCTTCATTACAACCCACATATTTCTCATACTTCCACCCCTGATTCTAGTTTAAAGATTTCATCGATTGTTGGAGCTTGTTGGTCAAAGGTCGCAATATATTGACCTTGAGTCAGGATTGGGAAGAGTTCCCTTCCAGCGCTCTCGTCATCGAGGATCAATTTCCAACTGCCTTGCTTGGTCAAGCTCACCTGTTTGACGTGAGGAAGTTTTTCCAGTTCTTCCTTGCTTCGTTCACTTGAAACAAAGAGACGTGTTTTCCCGTATTGATTGCGAACCTCTTGGACTGGTCCATGTAAGACCACACGCCCATCACGAATCATCAGAATATCATCACAAAGTTCCTCGACATTGGTCATGACATGGTCAGAAAAGATAATGATTGCACCGCGCTCTTTCTCTTTCAAGATGACCTGTTTGAGCAACTCGGTATTGACTGGATCCAAACCACTAAAAGGCTCATCCAGAATAATCAAGTCTGGCTCATGGATTAAGGTGATGATCAACTGAATTTTCTGCTGATTCCCTTTGGAGAGACTCTTGATTTTATCAGTCAGCTTTCCTTTCACTTCCAGTTTCTCCATCCATTGAGGGAGTTTTTCCTTGACCTCCTTAGCATCCATGCCCTTTAGAGTCGCCAAGTAGCGAACTTGCTCAAGGACTGTCAGCTTGGGCATAAGACTGCGTTCCTCAGGCAGATAGCCAATCCGAGCGTAGGTTTCCTGACGAATCTCCTGCCCATCCAGATTGATTTCTCCTTGATAGTCCAAAAATTTCAACATACTGTGGAAAATCGTTGTTTTCCCAGCACCATTTTTCCCAACCAGTCCCAAAATTCGTCCTGGACTTGCCTGAAAATCGACACCAAACAAGACTTGCTTGGAACCGAAACTTTTCTCTAGATTTCTTACTTCTAGCATTTTCCACCTCCGAGATATGTTGCACTTATTATACTCCTTTTTGATAGCCTTTACAAGGATTTATGTACATTTTTATCTTGTTCATCCTTCCTTAAAAACTAAACTCTCTAAGGATTTTGAGTACCCAAGTGATAGAACAATTATAGCCCATTAAAGTGTATACAGGTGCTCTTACTCCTCAATTGTCCATTTTTGATCCTGAATTGTCATTTTGAAAAGCAAAAATCCACCCCGAAGGATGGATTGATGGTTTAACGCACTTCTGCATTCACTTTTTCTTCAAGTGATGCTTGGATTTTTTCCATATAGCGTGCGACTTCTTCGTCTGTCAAGCTATCTTCTGGATTTTGGAAGGTCAAGCTATAGGCCATTGACTTCATACCAAGTCCCAATTTTTCGCCTGAGAAGACGTCAAAGAGTTTGGTATCTGTCAATCGTTTTACGCCTGCAGCTTGGATAGCGTCTACAACTTCTTGATGAGTAACTTCTGCCTTGAGGAGTAGGGCCACGTCACGACTAACCGCTGGGAATTTGGTGATTTCCACAAATGGAGCTGCTGGATGAAGCGCTACTTCGATGGCTGAAAGGTTGAGCTCCGCTACGTAAGTTTCTGGAATATCGTAAGCCTTCGCAGTAACTGGATGCACTTGGCCAAGGAAACCAAGAACTTGGTCACCGAGTGAAATCACAGCTGTACGTCCTGGGTGGAGACTTGCAATCTCAGCTGTAGCTGTATAGGTCACTTCTAGTCCCAAGCGAGTAAAGAGCGCTTCAAGGATTCCCTTAGCATAGAAGAAATCAACTGGAACTGCTGCCGTTTGGAAATCTTTTTCAGCAACCAAGCCTGTCAATGCAAAGGCAAAGCTGTTGATTTCATTTGGAAGTTCTTCTTTTGGATTGCCTGTTTGTTCAAAGACTTTTCCAATCTCGTAAAGAGCCAAGTTTTTGTTCTTACGAGCTACGTTGTAGGCAACTGTATCAAGGATACCAGAGATCATATTTTGACGGAGAACTGAACGGTCCACAGTCATTGGCCACATAAGTTCTGTAAGGTTACTTGGCTGAGCTGTAAACTCAACTGCTTTTTCAGGAGTTGTCAGAGCGTAGGTAATGATTTCTGTCAAACCTGCTCCTTCAGAGATAGTACGGACTTGGCGACGCAATTTTTGTGTCGCAGTCAATTCCCCTGCTGTACCGTCATCTTTTGGAAGACTAGTTGGCAAGCGATCATAACCATAGATACGAGCGATTTCTTCAAAAAGGTCCGCTTCGATGGTTATATCCCAACGACGACGTGGAACGCTAACGGTAAAGCTGTCTTCATTTCCAGAAAGACCAAAGCCAAGACGACGGAAGACATCTTCGACATCAGCATATGAAAGTTCTGTTCCAAGGACACGGTTGACATCGGCAAGAGTTGAAGATACTTCTACATCTGAAGTATCAAGCTCACCCGCTGAAACGATACCCTTACGCACCGTCGCACCTGCAAGTTCTGCAATCATGCTAGCTGCAGCATCCAAGGCCTCATCGACTGTTGCCACATTGATCCCTTTTTCAAAACGAGAAGATGATTCCGAACGAAGGTTAAGGCGTCCACTAGTCTTACGAATGGATGTGCCATTGAAAACAGCAGCTTCAAGGATAACGCGACTAGAATTTTCAGAGATTTCTGTTGCTTGACCACCCATGACACCTGCAAGGGCTACTGGCTTGTCTGCGACAGTGATGACTAGGTCATTTGTTTCCAAGTCACGTTCTTCACCGTCCAAAGTCACCAATTTTTCACCAGCACGCGCTTCACGCACACGGATGTCAGTCCCTTCAAAGGTATCCAAGTCAAAGGCATGCATAGGCTGACCAAAGTAAAGCAGGATGTAGTTGGTCACGTCCACTACGTTATTGATGGGACGGATTCCTTCGTTCATGAGGAGATTTTGCAACCATTGTGGACTTGGTGCAATCGTCACATTGTCCAATATACGGGCCGCATAGTATGGTGCCTTGTCTGTTTCAATCCCTACAGAAAGAGCATCTGCAGCGGCTTGGTCTGTTTCTGTTAAGGTAAATTCTTTGAAGTTAACTGCCTTGTCATAGATGGCTGCCACTTCGTACGCTACTCCACGCATGGAAAGAGCGTCTGCACGATTTGGTGTGATAGAAAGTTCGATGATTTCATCATCCAAGTCTAGGTAAGAGAAGACTTCGTCCCCAGGAACAGCATCTTGAGGCAAGATTTGAATACCATCTGCGAATTCCTTTGGTACAACGGAGTCAGAAATCCCCAATTCACCAAGTGAACAGATCATTCCGAGAGACTCCAAGCCACGGATTTTCCCTTTCTTAATCTTGTAATTCTCAGCGATACGAGCTCCCGGAAGTGCCACCATGACCTTGATGCCAGCACGCACATTTGGGGCACCACAAACGATTTGACGGGCTTCTTCTTCGCCAACATTAACCTGACAAACATGGAGGTGAGTTTCTGGCACATCTTCGCAAGACAAGACCTCACCGACGACAATTTTTGAGAGACCAGCAGCTGGTGATTCGACACCCTCTACCTCGATCCCTGTAGTTGACATTTTTTCAGCCAACTCTTGTGATGGCACATCAATGTCCACCAATTCTTTTAACCATTTATAAGATACAAGCATAATTCTGATTGTAAGATCCCACCAAGTGTGACCTTTTCAATTCCTTTCTTTTTCTTCGAGTCAGTCCTTACCATTCTCATCGAGAGAAAATGACTAGGACTGTATAGGACTGTGTTTCAGGTTTCAATCTTATTTAAACTGTTCTGAGAAGCGGACATCGCCTTGGTAGAACCCACGGATATCGTTGATTCCGTAACGGAGCATGGCGACACGTTCTTGACCAAGACCAAAGGCAAATCCAGAGTAAACAGTCACATCGATACCACTCATCTCAAGGACACGTGGGTGAACCATACCGGCACCCATAATCTCGATCCAACCAGTTTTCTTACATACGTTACAGCCGTCTCCGCCACACTTGAAGCAGGAAACGTCCACCTCAACAGATGGCTCTGTGAATGGGAAATAAGATGGCCGCAGACGGATCTGACGCTCTTCACCAAACATTTTTTGAACGATGAGTTGAAGCGTTCCTTGAAGGTCTGCCATAGAGATATTTTTCCCAACAACCAAACCTTCGATTTGATGGAATTGGTGACTGTGGGTCGCATCGTCCGTATCACGACGGAAGACACGCCCTGGTGAGATCATCTTCAAAGGACCTTTAGAGAAATCATGGGCATCCATGGCACGTGCTTGAACTGGAGACGTATGCGTACGGAGCAAGATTTCTTCTGTGATATAGAATGTGTCCTGCATATCACGGGCTGGGTGGTCTTTCGGAAGGTTCATGCGCTCAAAGTTGTAGTAGTCTTGCTCCACTTCAAAACCATCCACGACTTGGTAACCCATCCCGATGAAAATATCTTCGATTTCTTCACTGGTTTGTGTGAGGACATGACGGTGACCAGTCGCTACTGGACGACCTGGAAGAGTCACATCGATGCTCTCACTTGCTAGTTGAGCTGCAACTTTCTTTTCTTCCAAGAGCTTAGCTGTTTCTTCAAAAGCAGCTGTCAAGACATCACGCGCTTCATTGACGTGTTTCCCGATGATTGGGCGCATCTCAGCAGAGACATCTTTCATCCCTTTAAGGATTTCAGTAAGCGATCCTTTTTTCCCAAGGACAGAGACACGCAACTCTTGCATCTCTTTTTCATTTTCAGCAGTAATCTGCTTCAAGCTAGCCAGCGTTTCTTCGCGAAGCGCTTTTAATTGTTCTTCAATAGTTGACATAATTCCTCCATCAGTCGCTCGTAGATAAAAAGAAAACCACATGCCAAAAACTCCAATCGGAGCGTTGACACGCGGTACCATCCGTTTCATCTGACAAGTCAGACCTTCATTTCTAAATCCATGCGCAAGTGAATTCACCCAGCTTTCATATAGAGAGCTTGCAGTCACGGCTCTCCTCCCTGATATACTTCCCTTGAGTTACTAGTCTTGCGGATTTCTATTCAATTACTACTTAGTTTATCAGATTTTTACCATTCTTGCAAGACCTATCTCACTTCTGCTTGCCTTTAAATCGCCATTGGAAGCGAAGCTTGTCATAGAAAGGAAATTCGATAAACAGGACTCCCAAGCCCACACAGAGACTGGCAAGGACGTCTGATGGATAGTGAACTCCCAGATAGACTCTTGATACCAGAACACTGACTAGGTAGAAGCCAAGGACGATTTGCACAATTTTTCTCCAAACCGGATCTTTAATTCGTTGACTGAGAATGACAATCAGAGTACCTACCATCAGCGTCACTGCCAGAGAATGCCCGCTTGGAAAAGAGAATCCTTTCTCCTCTACCAGATGTAAGATAGCTGGTCGTGGGCGCTGGTAGATGTTTTTAAAGGTCACGATTAAAAGACCAGCTAAGGCTAGATTACCCGCCATGAAGTAGCTTTCTATCTTCCACTGCTTACGATAAAAGATAAAGGCTGCAATGGTAACCCAGGTGATGATTACTGGGATATCAATCAAATGCGTAAGGGCACGGAACAGAACTGTCAAATAATCTGGCAAGTCCCCCCGAAGGGCAGTCTGAATAGGTTGATCAAAACCGACCAGCATTTCAGGGTAAAACTTAACCATATAGCCAAGAAGGACGAAAAGTAAAAGGGCAAAACTGCCCTTCATTAAAAATGTTTGTTTATCTCTCATAATGTTTTAAGGTTGACTTCAAGAGGACGTATAACAACCAGAATGAAACGGCAAAGATTACACCTTCAATCAGGTTAAAAGGTAATACCATGGTCATTAGGTAGTTGGAAAGTCCCAAAATTTTTCCAATATCAAAGTTGGCAAACTGCGCGTACAAAGGAACCGCATAAACATAGTTGAGAACCAACATGGCAGCAGTCAATCCAATAGTTCCCGCCAGAGATGCTAGTAGGAAACGAAGGGTGCTGCGTTCCTTTTTCCAAATCAAACCAAAGGCGATAACAAAAACTCCCAAGGCTACAACATTCATTGGCAAACCAATGTAGGTATTCACTCCCTGGCTATTCAGAAGCAACTTCAAGAGTGAGCGCAACAAGAGAATCCCTAGAGCAGCTGGCAAATCCATCACCACCAAGCCCACAAGGACTGGCAAGATACTAAACTCGATCTTGAGGAAGGTTGCCGCTGGCAAGAGCGGAAAGTCAAAGTACATCAGCACAAATGAAATGGCTGATAAAATCGCAATGGTCGAAAGTCGACGTGTGTTTGTCATAACAGGTTCCTCCAATTTTCTATAAAATCAGAAGAAGTTGGAAAGGATCCCTCTATCTATTCTCACTTTTTATATCCCAAAAGTTCCCTCTCACTCTTTTGAGCAAGCGGTTGCAATTCATCTATAAACTCATCCGAACAGACAAAGCTATTCTTTCGTCTTCTCCCATCCAGACTATACTGTCGGTTGTGGAATCACACCACATCAGCTTGCGCTCGCGGACTTCTTTAACTAAGATATTTTGGATTAATCTAGGCGTCGCAGTCGAAGATAATACTTGAGTATATCGAGACAAGACAACGAAGAGTAAGCCAAAATAGCTAGTTAAAGTCACCGCCGGTCGGGAATCTCACCCAGCCCTGAAGACCCCTTTATCATAACAAAAAACGCTTGCAAGTGCAAGTATTTTGTTTATTTCAATTTATCTGCTTCATAGGTATGAACAAGCTCAAGACCTGCAAAGTTCTGCTGACGGAGCGCTTCATAGACAATCATGCATACGGTATTGGAAACATTGAGACTGCGGACATGTTCATCATTCATAGGAATACGGAGAGCCTTTTCGGGATGCTCCCGCATAAAGTCCTCAGGCAAGCCCTTGTCTTCACGTCCAAAGAGAAAATAATGGTCTTCGTCCGTCGATAAATCTGCTTCAGAATAGACCTTTTCCGCAAATTTTGAAATCAGATAGAGTTTACCCTTCATCTGAGACATGAAATCTTCCAAACTGTCATAAAAATAAATCTCAAGCTTATCCCAGTAGTCCAAACCAGCTCGCTTCATCTTGCGGTCATCAATCGGAAATCCCATCGGTTTGATGATGTGAAGGGGAGAATTGGTCGCAGCGCAAGTACGCGCTATGTTGCCTGTGTTTTGTGGAATCTGAGGTTCAAATAATACAATGTGATTTGTCATGACTGGCTTCCTTTTATCATTGCAAAAAAATAGCCACACTGCCCGGAGTCAAGCTCAGCAAACAGCGTGGTTAAGGCATCGTTAACTTACCTCACAACAGGTTTGAAGTAAATCAGCGAAACTACTTTCTTAGTATAACACTTTCAGAACCAATGTCAATAGAAACGACTTGAATTTTTTACTTTTTTTAATGATATTCTCATACTCGGACATTCACTTTCAGAATAGCCTTATCAAGAGAGTGAGATCACTTCATCTGAGAGACATTTTTATAGAAGATAAGCATATTTATCTTCAAAAACGTGAAAAAGTTCTTTCTTCCCGCAAAAATCGGCTTGGCAAGTGCATTTTTTGCTAAAAAAGGGTATGATAGTTACATCATGAAAAAGTAGGTTTTTTATATGAAAATTGTCCTTGTTGGTGGAGGGAAAGTCGGTTTTGCCCTCTGTCGTTCACTGGTTGCAGAAAACCATGACGTTGTCCTCATCGAGCAAAATGAAGCTGTACTTAACCATATTGTCAGTCGCTTTGATATCATAGGTCTCCTTGGAAATGGTGCTGACTTTGCCATCTTGGAGCAAGCTGGTGTTCAAGAGTGCGATATCTTTATCGCCCTAACCGAATACGATGAAGTGAATATGATTTCAGCGGTACTTGCTAAAAAAATGGGCGCTAAAGAAACCATCGTTCGGGTACGAAATCCCGAATACTCTAATGCCTATTTTAAAGAGAAAAATATTCTTGGATTTTCACTTATTGTTAATCCAGAACTCCTAGCAGCGCGTGCGATCTCAAATATCATTGATTTCCCTAATGCCCTATCTGTCGAACGATTTGCTGGAGGTCGGGTCAGTCTCATGGAGTTTGTTGTCAAGGATTCTAGCGATCTTTGTCAAATGCCAATCTCAGACTTCCGTAAAAAATTTGGTAATGTTATCGTCTGTGCTATGGAGAGAGATCATCAACTGATGATTCCAAGCGGTGATGTTACTATCCAAGACAAGGATAGGATTTTTGTTACGGGAAATCGTGTAGATATGATGCTTTTCCATAACTATTTTAAATCTCGTGCAGTGAAGAGCTTACTTATCGTTGGAGCTGGAAAGATCGCTTATTATCTACTCGGCATTTTAAAAGACAGTCGCATTGATACCAAGGTCATCGAGATCAATCCTGAAAGAGCTCGTTTCTTCAGCGAAAAGTTCCCCAATCTCTATATTGTCCAAGGGGATGGAACTGCAAAAGACATTTTGCTGGAAGAAAGTGCTCCCCACTATGATGCAGTCGCAACCTTGACTGGAGTTGATGAGGAAAATATCATCACCTCTATGTTTCTTGACCGAGTTGGCGTCCATAAAAATATCACCAAGGTCAACCGAACAAGCCTTTTAGAGATTATCCACGCGCCTGATTTTTCAAGTATCATTACACCAAAAAGCATCGCGGTAGATGCCATTATGCACTTTATCCGTGGTCGAGTAAACGCTCAGTATTCAGATCTTCAAGCCATGCACCATCTCGCAAACGGTCAAATTGAAACTCTCCAATTCCAAATCAAGGAAGCTAATAAAATGACTGCCAAACCTCTTTCACAGCTAAAATTGAAGAAAGGGGTTCTCATTGCAGCCATTATCCGAAAAGGAAAAACAATTTTCCCTACTGGAGAGGATATGCTTGAGGTGGGAGACAAGTTACTCGTGACGACCTTATTGCCAAACATCACCAAAATCTATGATTTGATTGAGAGGTAAAAAATGAATAAAAGTATGATTCGTTACCTCCTCTCAAAACTTCTCTTGATTGAGGCTGTTCTCCTCCTAGTTCCTGTTAGTGTAGCGATCTATTACCGAGAATCCAGCCAAGTATTCACAGCTCTCTTTACTACAATTGGAATTTTAGTCCTTCTCGGTGGTCTAGGTGTTTTACGGAAACCGAAAAATCAACGGATTTATGCCAAGGAGGGTGTCTTAATCGTTGCCCTCTGTTGGATTCTCTGGTCTTTCTTTGGTGGCCTCCCCTTTGTCTTTTCAGGACAAATCCCAAGTGTTATTGATGCCTTCTTTGAAATCAGTTCTGGATTTACAACTACAGGAGCAACTATTCTGAACGATGTTTCCGTCCTCAGTCGTTCCCTCCTCTTCTGGCGAAGTTTCACCCACTTGATCGGAGGGATGGGGGTGCTCGTCTTTGCGCTTGCTATTATGGACAATGCCAAGAATAGCCACTTGGAAGTGATGAAGGCTGAGGTCCCTGGACCCGTCTTTGGCAAGGTCGTATCCAAGCTAAAAAACACTGCCCAGATTCTCTATCTGCTTTATCTGGCTCTCTTCTCCCTTTTTGTTGTTATCTACTACCTAGCAGGTATGCCTCTCTATGATAGTTTTGTCATCGCTATGGGAACGGCTGGTACAGGAGGATTCACCGTCTACAACGATGGAATTGCCCACTATGGTAGCTCACTCATCACCTATCTAGTTAGTATCGGAGTTCTGGTTTTTGGGGTTAACTTTAATCTCTACTACTACCTCATGCTCCGTCGGGTCAAGGCCTTCTTTGGAGATGAAGAACTGCGGGCTTATATGATCATTGTACTGGTGTCTACAGGCTTGATCACCCTCAACACCCTCCACCTTTATCAAGGTGTCTCTAAAAGTTTTGAGATGGCTCTCTTCCAAGTGTCCAATATCATCACGACAACTGGATTTGGTTACGGAGATATCACCAACTGGCCTCTCTTCTCCCAGTTTATCCTCCTCTTCCTCATGGCAATCGGTGGCTCAGCTGGCTCAACCGCAGGTGGTCTCAAAGTTATCCGTGGACTCATCCTTACAAAAATTGCCAAAAACCAGATTTTGTCCATCTTATCCCCTCACCGTGTCTTGACTCTTCATGTCAATAAAACGGTGATAGACAAGGATACTCAGCACAAGATTCTTAAATATTTTGCCATCTATATGATGATTATTCTCTCTCTCATCTTTATCGTCAGNCTTGATAGCAATGATTTTCTAGTCGTGACCAGTGCGGTTTTCAGTTGTTTTAACAATATCGGACCTATTCTAGGTACAACATCTAGCTTTGCCATCTTCAGTCCCATCTCTAAAATCCTCCTCTCATTTGCAATGATTGCGGGTCGCTTAGAGATTTACCCAATTTTGCTACTCTTTATGAAACGCACTTGGTCTAAACGTTAATTACAATACATTTCCCCTTTTACAAGCTAGTAAAAGGGGATTTTTTCTATTAAAAATGAGAAGACCTTTCGGTCCTCTCCTAATCTGTTTATTTTTTAAGAGCTTCCTTGTAACGAGCAAGTTCTGCTTGATTGGCCCAAACGTAGTGACCTGGACGAATTTCCACCATAGATGGCTTATCTGTCTCATAGTCATGTTGATCAGGATCGTAAACTTTCAAGACTTTCTTGCGTTCCAAGATTGGATCTGGAATCGGTACAGCAGATAGAAGCGCTTGAGTATATGGGTGGACAGGATTGTTAAACAACTCCTCTGTCTCCGCAACTTCGACGATAACTCCCTTATAGATAACTGCGATACGATCTGAGATAAAGCGAACAACTGACAAGTCATGCGCGATAAAGAGATAAGTCAAGCCCAACTCTTTTTGGAACTTCTTGAGCAAGTTCAAGACTTGCGCACGTACTGATACGTCCAAGGCTGAAATTGGCTCATCCGCAATAACGAAATCAGGTTCCATCACAAGGGCACGGGCAATCCCGATACGCTGACGTTGACCACCAGAAAACTCATGTGGATAACGGGTCAAGTGTTCTTTCAAAAGCCCAACTTCATGAATCATCTTTTGAACTTTTTCTTTTCGATCTTCTTCGTCTTTGAACAAGTGGTAGTTGTAAAGACCTTCAGAGATGATGTAGTCAACTGTCGCACGCTCATTCAAGCTAGCTGCAGGATCCTGGAAAATCATCTGGATACGACGAATCAAGTCTGAGGATTCCTTGTGAGATTTTTTCCCATTAATTTTCTGCCCATCAAAGATGATTTCACCTTTACTGGTATTATTTAAACCAATAATGGCACGACCAATCGTTGTTTTCCCACTACCAGACTCACCTACAAGAGAGAAAGTTTCTCCCTTGTTGATAAAGAAGTTGGCGTTTTTAACCGCCACAAACTTCTTACTTCCTTCACCGAAGGAAATTTCTAAATCTTTAATTTCTACTAATTTTTCAGACATTTCCTTCCTCCTAGTCTTCTAGATGAGCAAAGCCCATTTTATCACGAATCTTGTCATGCAAATCTGCAATGACTCCAGGTTTTTCAACTTTAGGAGCATTCTCATGAAGCAACCAAGTCTTAGCCCAGTGGGTATCAGTGACTGAAAACTTAGGTGCCTTCTCTTCAAAATCAATTTGCATCGCATAATCTGAACGAAGGGCAAAGGCATCACCTTTCAACTCAGTATAAAGAGACGGTGGTGTTCCTGGGATAGAGTACAATTCCCCCTTATCATCAGCAAGCTGAGGCAAGCTAGACAAGAGACTCCAAGTATATGGATGACGTGGATCGTAGAAGACTTCCTCAACAGTACCGTATTCTACAATTTCCCCAGCATACATAACCGCTACCTTATCGGCAATACTTGCTACCACACCAAGGTCATGGGTGATAAAAATAATGGTAAAGTGGTACTCATTTTGCAAGGTTTTAAGCAAATCAATGATTTGCGCTTGAATGGTTACGTCAAGGGCCGTCGTTGGCTCGTCACAGATCAAAATATCTGGACGACACGCAAGGGCAATCGCAATAACGATACGTTGGCGCATCCCTCCAGAATATTGGAAAGGATACTCGTCAAAACGTTTTTCAGCGTCTGGAATTCCGACCTTGTTCATATAGTCGATTGCCATTTCTTTGGCTTCCTTAGCTGTTTTCCCTTGATGTTTAACGATAACTTCTGTGATTTGGCTACCGATTGTATTGATTGGGTCCAAGCTTGTCATTGGATCTTGGAAGATGGTTGCAATTTTAGCACCACGAATCTTCTCCCATTCCTTGTTAGAATTCAAGGCGGTCAAGTCTTGTCCACGATAGTCGATGCTTCCTTGGGCAATACGTCCATTGTCTTCTAACATCCCTGTAAAGGTTTTTGTTAAAACAGATTTACCAGAACCTGACTCACCTACCAAGGCAAGAACTTCCCCTTCAATCAGGTCTAGAGACACTCCTCGGATAGCCGTCAGAACTTTGTCACGAACGTCAAATTCCACGACAATATCACGAGCAGTCAAAATTACATTACTTTCTTTTGTCATGTCTACTCCTATCTATGTGTACGTGGATCACTAGCGTCCGCTAGGTTTTGACCAACAACGAAAAGAGATAGGGATACCAAGATCAAGGTTGTCAACGGAATCCAGAACAAGTAAGCGTTGGTCGTAACGTTTTGTGAGTAATCTGAGATCAAACGTCCCAAACTTGGCACTGTTACAGGCAATCCCAATCCAAAGAAGGAAAGGAAGGCTTCATAAGAGATAAAGCTTGGCAACATCAAGGTCATTGTAGAAACAATAACAGATACCAATTGTGGCATGATGTTTTTAACGATGATTTTAAAGGTTGGCGTTCCAAGTGTTTGAGAAGCAAGGTTGTATTCCAAGTCACGGTAACGCATGATTTGGATACGAATCATATAAGCAATCCCAATCCAAGTTGTCACACTCATGGCAAAAATCAAATTCCAGAAACCAGCACCAATTGAGTAAGTCAAGACAATGACAATCAAGAGAGATGGAATATTTGAAATAATGTTATAAACTTCCATCATGACACGGTCAACAGATTTTGAAATTCCCCAAATTCCACCAACAATCACCCCAATTACAAGGTTGATAAAAGTGGCAATGACAGAGATGAGGATAGAATTACGCGCACCAAACCAAACCCCGTCAAACAGGGATTTACCATTGCTATCTGTACCAAACCAATGTTCAGCATTGGGTTTGATAAAACGAGCAGAAAAGTCATTGACCTTACTTACATCGTTGAAGTCAAACTTTGAGAACATTGGATAAATAAAGCTCATCAAGATAATGGCTACCAAAATCCCCAACATAACGACTGTTGATTTTTTCTTTAGAAACTGTCTAAATACAGAACCCCAGTATGAATAGGCAGGAGCATCAATTGTTTCAGAGGCAAAATCGTCACGTTTTACGAACTGAAATTTTTCTTTACCGATTGTTGACATTATTTGCCTCCTTTCTCTGTCAATTTAATACGTGGATCAAGCATGGTCATCCAGATATCTCCTACAAAGAGTGAGAAGATAGAAATACATGTAAAGATGAAGACGAGACCAACTACCATTGAGTTGTTTGATGCCTTAACAGAGTCGATCAACATTTTACCCATACCTGGGAAAGCGAAGACTGTCTCTGTCAATGTTGCACCACCAATAACTCCGATTACGGCACCAGGAATACCTGAAACCAATGGAACCATGGCATTTTTAAAGATGTGTTTATTTGAAATTTCTTTTTCAGACAAACCTTTGGCACGAGCAAAACGTACGAAGTCCTGAGATTGCAAGTCGATCATGTAACGACGAATCCAGATAGCTGTACTTGGTGCACCCAACAAACCTAGAATAACTGCTGGTAAGACATAAGAACGCCAATCTCCAGCTCCCAAGATAGGGAATGAATCAGGCAGACCAATAGATGAGCCAATCAAACGCACGATGTAAACCAAGGCAATCGTTGGAAGAGCAAGCAAGAAGGTCAGAGCACCTGTCGAGAAGCTGTCAATCCAAGTATTCTTGTGGCGAGCCATAGCAGATCCAAGTGGAATAGCGATAGCATACGAAATAATCAAACCAATCAAACCAGCAACAGCTGAGCTTGCAATCATAGATGGATATTGGTAGTTACTTTCTGTAGCTGTATATGGATCATCCTTACCAAAGTTTGCCACCTCACGTGCGTCTGCTTGACTTGGTGATTTGTAGGTACGAGAATAGATATCTACAGATGAAGTCTTTTTACCTGTAGGGAATTGAACTTCTGCTGTCTTAGTTTGTCCCTGACCTTGTGTGATAACTTGAAGCACTGGCGTGTTTGCATAAGTTGGGTAAGAGTCACCCAAGTTAATGTTCACAAAGTTTTGGTGTACAAATGGGAATTGGTTATTGAAATACAAAAGATACTTATGTTTTGTACCTGAACCAACCAATGACCAACCGATAGCAGGGTCATTTTCAAAACGAAGATAGCGTTGCAAGTTTGGATTTTCAGGGTCTTGAATCTTGTTTGTATGATCAATATCAATTAAGTTGGCATAGAATTTGAAAACACGTTCAAAAATCGGAATTTCACGCGTAGCATAGAATTGACCACTTTCTGAGAATACACCTAGTGTCCAACCATTTCCTAGTTGGTTGATGTATTTTTCGTAGATTGCCTTATTGGTATCATTTGCATCTACTGTTACAGATGAGTCCATCGTGCTCGCTTTTTCTTGCAACTCCTTGGTATCGTAGTACTCGATATAGCCCATCCGCTCATAAACGGTATTTTCATAATTGTCCCGTTTATCTGGCGTCGTTGCAATCTTGTTATAGTTGGTATCCTGCTTAAAAATCAATTTCCGAGGAACCATCGTATAGATAATCGTGTAGGTCAAGGTTGTCACCAAGAAGATAGACAACAATGAACGCAATACACGCATAAAAATATATTTCTTCATATCGTTTCCTTTTAAAATCCCAAAAGAACCTTCTCCTCATGGAGAGAAAGTTCTCTTGAGAGTTATTTATTTAACGTGATTAGCCAATTCTTTTTGAACTTTTTCGTTTGATTCTTTTTTCTCTTTGAGCCATTTCTCACGAGCTTGTTCATAGTCAGCCTTGGTTACAACCTTGTCTTGTAACTGAATATACTTGAAGTATACATCTGAGCCCTTATCTCCAGACTGGCTGTATGATGCTGTGAATGGTACAACACGAGAAATGAATGGTGCAGCACCACTTGATGACATAGCTGGCAAGAAGAGTGAGCTATCTGTCAACCAAGCTTGAGCAGCCGCGTATTTTTCATAACGAACATTCAAATCGCTTGTTTCTTTAGCAGCTTCATCAACTAGCTTATCGTATTCTTTCAAACCAACTTGAGCCGCCGCAGCGTTATCTGCACCTTCGTAACCCATGTATGTTTTTGTTTGTTCAGCATTCGTTGTTTTCAAGATATCAAGGTAAGTTGACGGATCTTCATAGTCTGGGTTCCATGCAACTGCTCCTGAGAGATCCCAATCTTCTGCTGCTGCATTCGCCGCATAGTAGGTAATATTAGTAAACTCATCTTTAGAAACTTGTTGGATATCGATAACTACATTGCCTTCACCAAGCACTGTTTCAACGGATTGTTTGAAGGATTGAATACGTGCGATATAGTTTTTAGCTGTTTGGTCTACTGGAACATCCAAATGGATAGGGAATTTTACACCTTCTGCTTCCAATGCTGTTTTGGCTTTCGCAAATTCAGCTTTGGCTTTATCGGCGTTGAAGAGTCCATCTTGACCATCAGCAAAGTTTACGTTCTTCCATTCATCACCGTAAGTAGCCATCTTATCAGTCACCAAGTCACCGAAAGTTTTTTCGCCAGCAGAGACAAAGTCAGGTTTTACAAAGAGGTTACGAACGGCACGAGGAGCACCTTCTTTACCATTTACTTGAGCTGAGTAAGACGTACGGTCAAAGGCAAAGTTCAAGGCTTGACGGAAGTCCTTGTTAAGAAGGGCTTTCTTAGTAGAAGTCTTCTCTTCGTCAGTTGTCTTAGAAGTGTATTTGTAACCTTGGCGGTCAATATTCACACCCAAACCACCAACACCAGGTCCTGATGGGGTGTAGAAGATATTTTCCTTGTAGGTTTCTTCTACTTTAGAGTAGTTTGAACTTGTTGGGTAAAGACGGGCATAGCTATAAGCTCCACTTGTAAAGTTACGTTCAATAGACTCTTGGTCTGAACCATCATAGTAAGCAAGTGTTACTTTATCAAGATGAACATTGTCTTTATCCCAGTATTGTTCATTTTTAGCGAACTCGATAGAAGACTTAGCAGTCAAACCTTTCAGCAAGAATGGTCCATTGTAAAGCAATGATGTAGGGTCAGTCGCTTTAGCAAAGTCAGATCCTTTTGATTTTTCAAATTCTTCGTTCAATGGCCAGAAGATTGAATAAGCCATCTTAGAATTCCAGTATGGTTCGGGTTTGTTCAAAGTATACTCAAGTGTATAATCGTCAACTGCTTTCACACCTACTGAAGAAAAGTCTTTATTGTTTCCAGCTTTATAGTCAGCTAGACCTTTAACTGAATCTTCTGCTAGATAAAGTGCTTCAGACTTGTTATCAGCTGCGTGTTTCAAGCCATTTACGAAGTCTTTCGCTGTTACTTCAGCATACTCTTCGCCATCTGATGTCATCCATTTGACACCTTTACGAATCTTGTAGGTATAAGTCAAACCATCTTTTGAGACTGACCAGTCTTCTGCAACTGCAGGAGTCAAATTCCCATATTTATCATTTGTAAAGAGACCATCGATACCATTTGAAGTGGCAATTTTGGTACTTTGTTTCCCTGAAATGAGGTAATCCAATGTTTCTGGATCAGCTGAATAAACATAACCATAGGATTTTGGAGCTGTTGAATCAGATGATTTTGAAGAACCACAAGCAGCGAGAACGCCAGTTGCCAGCAAAGCAATCCCTGCTGTAACAAATACTCTACTTTTTTTCATGTATGTAACTCCTCTTAAAAAATTTAGGCTTATTGTCAATTATACCATAGATTTCTCAAAAAGTAAACGAATTTTCAGAATATTTAGGCGTGTAACCACAAAAAACTTTCACTTATCAAATTTTTCTATTCTTTGTTTGCTATCTATAGAATCAAAAGGGAAGTTAAGGCTCTATAAAGCCTGATTTTCAGATTTTCTCTCCCCATTTTTCCATCCAATCAGAAAGGGCAATCTTCTAAATTGGATTTTAGAATAAGAAACTATTGACGTAGAATCATTTTCAAGGTATAATATTAAACGTTGAGGCGGTATAGCCAAGTGGTAAGGCACGGCTCTGCAAAAGCTTGATCGTCGGTTCAAATCCGTCTACCGCCTTTCAGTACCTGAAATAACAGGAATTAACCGAATGAAAAGTCCGTAAAATCGGGCTTTTTTGTTTTTTTCTTCGGATAAAAATAAGGATAACTTTGAAAATCTTTTGGGGCGAATTTAGGGCGAATGAAAAACAGTGACGAAAATCACTGTTTTACTCAGTTTCTTCTTCGGGTTCTAGTTCTGTGATTTGAACTTTTACCTTGGTAACACGTCCATTTTTTACCTTATCATTGGTCAAGACGATCTGCTTATTTTGACTGACCAGTTCATAACTGATTTTTTCAGTTGTTGGAATCGTTCCAACACCCGTCAAATAATAACCGGCGATAGTATCCACATCATCGCTTTCTAGTTCAACGCCAAAGTAGTCGTTGAAGTCGTTAAGATTCATGGTTCCTTGTGCAATATAGGTATCCTCACCGATTTGATGGACTTCGATTTCTGCCCTGTCCGTTTCATCATCAATTTCGCCGACGATTTCCTCTAGGAGATCTTCCAGAGTTACCAAACCAGCCATACCACCGTATTCGTCTAGTAAGATAGCCATTTGATTTTGGGTATTTCGAAGCTCTTTAAGGAGGTCATCCACAAAGATAGTCTCAGGCACAAATAGTGGCGTTTGGAGGATTCGCTTCCAGACAATATTTTCAAAGCCATCTGCATAAGCAGCGTTTAGCAAACGCTTGGTATGAATCAAACCAATCACATTGTCCTTATCCCCATCATAAACAGGAATACGTGAGAAATTTTGCTTCAAAATACTTTGGATAATCGTTTGACTGTCATCCTGAATATCTACCATAAAGGCATCGGTACGAGGCACCATTAGCTCACGAGCCATCAGTTCATCTAGAGAAAAGATTCCCTGTAGCATTTCAATCTCATCTGCATCCAGTGTTTCTTCACTATTGGTGAGCATGTACTCTATTTCATCACGTGTCATCTTTTCATCAGCATCATCAAAGGTCATTGGTGTCAAACGGCTCAACAAATTAGTTGAAGCAGATAACAGCCAGACAAAGGGACTTACAATCTTTCCAAGACCAATAATAATTGGTGCTGTTCGAATCGCCAAAGCATCTTTCAGATTGAGGGCGATCCGCTTAGGATAGAGTTCACCAAAAACAATGGAGATATAGGTCAAGAATGCCAAAGAGAGGAAACTTGCAATGGCGTAAGCCGTCTCTCCGCTTCCCATCCAAGATGCGATCACTTGTCCAAGGGTATCCGCCAATTTGGCCCCTGACAAGATCGTAATCAAGGTGATACCGACTTGAATCGTTGATAAAAAGTGATTAGGATTTTCAAGTACCTTTAACAAACGGATATAACTTTTGTCTCCTTCTTCTGCCTTTTGCTCTACTCGGGCACGGTTTAGTGACACCATCGCCATTTCAGTGGCTGAGAAAAAAGCATTTAACAAGGTCAAGATAAATAATAATACAAACTGTAGCAACAAATTCTGACTGCTCGGGTCTTCCATAGTCCTTCTCCTAAAATAGTATCTTGTGTTCCATTATATCACAAATTAGCGTAGGAATCACATTATTTTCTAATTTATACAATCGCTCCCTTATCAATGACGGTCAAGGGAGCGATTTTGTTCTTTTGCAGATTGTTTCTAGTTTGTCACTGTGACTTGACCTGTTCGGTAATCAAGCTGGATACCCTTTTGAACATTTGGGATCAGGACGTTGAATTCCAATTCGCCATCCGAAGACTTGGCTTCAATTTGTGAAGCGGATGGAACTAGGTCCTCATTTGTCGCATAGTGAAGTGTCACGCGGTAACGAACCCTCTTATTTTGGTCCAAGGCTTTTCTGACCAAACTCTCATAGTAGTTCTGCCCTGTCGAATCCTCAGCCTGTGCTTGGTTTGCCCAAGCTGTCTGGACTGCAATGTTCTTGGGATTGCTGGTAGAGGCATCAAAACCATCCAAACCACCTATTAAGGCATAGCCCAGCAAATGCCCTCTATCGACTGCATGTGTATAGGCTCCCTTTAGATTTTTAACCTGGTGCCATCCTGGTGGCGTCCAAGAGGTCGATCCGTTGCCTGTTTCTTCACGATTTTTGTACTGACGAGTAGCTTTAGATAAGAGGGCATTGGCAACAGTTGGGACGGTCTCTTTCCCGACTGGTTTTGTTTTATTATCCGCATAGGGTTTGCTAGAAACCTTGGCATCTAGATTGGTTTTATTACCATTAACGACAAAGGCCCCTGCTCCATTCCACTCGAGATCACCTTTAATTTGGTTTTTGATCGACTCAGTTAAGACACTTTCAGCCAACTCCTGACTGGGAGCTTCTGAAGCTTGTTTTTTCTGACTGACCTTTGTTCTAGGGGTGTTTGGTGCTGTCTGCATCTGCTTAATGTAGTAGCTTCCAGCAGCCAATAGTAAGAATATAAGCAACCCTATCAGAGCTTGTCTTGTTTTTTTGTCCATTTTTCTCCTTATTTCTTTAGAAAAAGACTGGTTTCCCAGTCTAATTTCCTGTAAATTTACTAATCAATTCTTGCCATTTCGCTGGAGACAAAATCGCCCATGGATCCTGTCCCTTTCCGAGGATACCATAGCCGATCATCAAGCCGATTCCTAAAGCGAGGAATCCCAGCAAGAGTACGATAAAAATCAACAGTAAGCGACGGAGTACATAACGTATGTTTTTATTCTTCATCCTTAACCTCAATCCGCTGAATCTTCGCTCCTAGATGAGCTAACTTCTCATGGAAACGGTAGTAACCTCTATCAAGGTGGACTAACTTACCAACAACTGTTTCTCCCTGCGCCACCAGACCTGTCAAAATCAAAGCAGCACTAGCGCGAAGGTCCGTTGATAGAACTTCTGCCCCCTGTAAAGCCTGTCCTCCTACGATACGGGCTGTGTCACGGATAATTTCTGAATGCAAGCCCATCCGACGCATTTCCTCCAGATGTTGGAAACGATTCTCAAATACAGTTTCCACCATGGTGGATTCCCCTTTTGCGACTGTCATCAGCGCTGTAAATTGAGCCTGCATATCTGTCGGGAATCCTGGATGTGGCAAGGTTTTTACATGAACAGCCTTGAGATTTTCCAGTTGAGAACGAACACGAATACCTTCCGACTCCTCTGTCACCTCAACTCCCATTTCAAGGAGTTTAGCAATCAAGGGGCGATTATGCTCCCAGACTGCATCTCGAATGAGGACATCTCCACCCGTCATAGCTGCCGCTACCATAAAGGTCCCGGCTTCGATACGGTCCTGTACCACATTATGAGTTGTGCCATGGAGTTCCTCGACACCAGTCACTGTAATTGTTTCAGTACCAGCTCCTTTGACCTTAGCCCCCATTTCATTAAGAAGGATAGCAAGGTCAACAATTTCCGGCTCACGCGCAGCATTTTCAATCACTGTCACACCGTCAGCTAGAGTTGCTGCCATCATCAGGTTTTGTGTTGCGCCGACACTAGGAAAGTCCATGTAGATATGAGCGCCATGCAAGCGTTCTGCCTTAGCTTCAATGTAACCAGCTGTCTGGCTGATCTTAGCCCCCATAGCTTCCAAACCCTTGAGGTGGAGGTCGATTGGACGACTCCCAATGGTACAACCACCTGGCATGGATACCTTGGCATGGCCTACACGAGCAAGGATTGGTCCCAAGACCACGATAGATGCCCGCATCTTACTGACATACTTATACGGAGCTTCCTCCGTGATATCACCAGTCGCATCGACTTCGATAACATGACCTTCCTCATCAAAGTCCACCTTGGCATTCAGACCTCGAACCACTTGATTCATGGTGAAAACATCTGACAAGATTGGAACATTCTGCAAGACTGTCTTACCCTTGCTTGCTAGAATAGTCGCCGCCAACAAGGGCAAGACAGCATTCTTTGCTCCCTCGATGTTCACACTCCCGACCAGACGATTATCTCCGCCTTGAACCACAATTTTTTCCATAGTTGTTTCCTTTACTTTTGATTTTATAATAGTCCTCTAAGTGCTTCTTGCCACAGTTGGTACAAACTGATAAAGAATAAACTCAAGATGTAGCCCATTACAATACTAAAGAAGCCTACCAACAAACGAACTTTTTTTGTGTTAGTAGCGGTCACTTTTAAAACCTTTTCCCATCTCACAAGATCTTTCAAAAGGTAAAAACTCAAATAAATAAAGAGTATATGACTACTTAGAGTGAATAATAATTGAACCATTTGACTATTATACCATCTTATCCGCTTACGCGCTAGTTTTCGATTTTTCTACGAATTAGGGGTTGTTTTTAAGGTAATCAATCGCATCCTGCAAGGTTTTTACAGGCACGATTTTCATCTCCGTCTTGATTGTTTTAGCAGCTTCTAGGGCTGTTTCATAGTTGCTTTTCGCATTGGGATCTGCTTTTTTTGCTTCCTCGGTAACTGGATTGTCAGGAGCAAAAAAGATGTTGGCTCCCTGACGAGAGGCTGCAACTACTTTTTTGTCAATTCCACCAATATCGCCAACATTTCCATCGCGATCAATAGTTCCCGTTCCCGCAACGATGCGGCCATTACGAAGTCCTGGATCTGCTATCTGGGTGTAAATAGCTAGGCTAAACATGAGACCTGCACTTGGACCCCCGATACCAGCTGTTGAAAAGCGAATTGGAACATCACTGGTCACTTCCGTACGATCAATCAAACCAATCCCAATCCCGTTTTTCCCGTTTTCCAGAGTGATAATTTTACCTTCAGCAGTCTTGACTCTTCCGTCTTCTTCGTAGGTTACCTTGACTGGATCCCCTAGTTTTTGAGAGTTGACATAATCAATCAAGTCTTTGGAACTGTCAAACGTCTTATCATTAACAGCCGTAACGGTATCCGCAATGTTCAGAATGCCTTTGAAGGTTGAATTGTCCGTCACGGTCAAGACATAAACTCCCAAGTACTTGAGTTCGATATCCTTGCCTGCCGTCTTCAAGCCTTGATACTTGGCCATATTTTGGGATGTTTGCATGTAGAACTGATTGATCCGCATAAACTCTGCATCTGTAGAGCCACCCGTTGTATCCTGAGCGCTTCTAATATCCGTAAATGGAGTCAGCCAAGCATAGACAAGATGCGATAGGGTTGCATGTCGAATACCGACTGTTACAAACTGGTAAGCTCCTGCTTCTGTATCTTCTGTTTCATTTACTTTCAAAACTTGACGAATATCTTCCGCTCCACCTGGAACTTCTATGTAGTAAGGTAAAGGTACTACAAAGGCTAAAAAAGTCAATACTAGTGCTAGGATGACATATAAGGGCCATCTAGTTTTTTTCTTCATGTTCTAATTCCTCCACAACACTGTTTGGGACATATTGCTGAATCTCCTGACCAAACTTCAGGAGCTCTCTCACGGCTGACGAGCTAATATAGAGATGCTCTGGGCGACTATGTAGGTAGACAGTCCCGATTTCTGGAGCCAGTTGATAATTGTAGTAGTCAAAACTAGCCTCGTATTGCAAGTCGGTGGCATTCCGCAAGCCACGGATAAGGGTCTTAGCACCCAGTCTTCTTGCAACATCGACGACTAGCTGGTCATGAGAAGCCAACACCTCTACATTATCTAAATGCGCCACAGCTTTTTCGACTGCCCGTTTGCGATTTTCAACAGGGAGAAAACCTTGTTTGTGGGGATTGTAGAACACCCCGACATAGAGCTTATCAAAGAGTTTGCTAGCACGTTCAATGATATCCAGATGTCCATTTGTCATCGGATCAAATGATCCTGTAAATAATCCAATTTTATCTGACATAGACTGTCACCTTACTAATCCCATATATTTTTTCCTTCCAGATACCGAGACAGGCAATTTCTTCTGGAAGCTCCACTGCTTTATCCGTCTCACACACGACCATGCAATCTTCAGAAAAAAGTTCTCTCTCAGCCATTTTTTCAATATCTGCTACGATTTGTTCTTTTGCGTATGGAGGGTCTAAAAAGACCAGATCAAAGGGACCTGTAACTTGCTCCAAAGCACGCTCAGCTTCCATCTTTAAGAGCTGAAATTTAGAAACTTCTTTGGTCATTTGGATATTTTCAGCGATGATAGCTTGTGCCTTTCGATCCCGTTCCACTAAGACAGCATGGGACATCCCTCTTGACACAGCTTCAATAGACAGACCGCCACTGCCAGCATAAAGATCCAAGACACGTCCACCCTCAAAATAGGGGCCAATCATATTAAAGATAGCTCCACGCACCTTATCTGATGTTGGCCTCGTCGTCTTGCCTTCTAGCGTCTTGAGAGGACGCCCTCCGTAGATTCCTGATACGATTTTCATACCGTTTATTATACCAAATTATAGGCAAAAAGAGAAAGAAAACCGAACCTTACGGTTCGATTCTCTACAAGATATTTTCGTACGTATCGCGAACTTCTTGAGGCCAGACACTGGTCTGAACCTCTCCAATATGTTTCTTGCGAAGAAGGAACATGGCCATCCGAGACTGTCCGATACCCCCACCGATTGTCAATGGGAAAAGACCGTTAAGCAGGGCCTTATGCCATTCCAACTCAAGACGATCTTCGTCTCCTGTAAGGGCAACTTGGCGACGAAGCGTGTCTTCATCCACCCGAATCCCCATTGAGGAAAGTTCAAAGGCACAGCCAAGAGGTTCATTCCAAACCAGGATATCCCCATTCAGTCCCTTGTAGCCATTCTCAGACTCTGTTGTCCAGTCATCGTAGTCAGGCGCACGGCCGTCATGAGGTTTCCCGTCAGGCAACTCGCCACCAATACCAATCAAGAAGACTGCACCGAACTCTTTACAGATTTCATTTTCACGCTCTTTCGGTGTCAAGTCTGGGTAACGTTCTACCAACTCTTCTGTATGGATGAAGGTGATTTGTTTTGGCAAGATAGATTCGATATCATAGCGGGCTTCTACTGCTAGCTCTGTCAGACGAATAGCCTTATAAATCTTTTCAACGGTTTCTTTGAGATAGGCGATATTACGTTGTCCATTTGGAATCACTTTTTCCCAGTCCCACTGGTCTACATAAACAGAGTGGGTTGCATCCAGCGAATCTTCGTCTGGACGAAGAGCCTTCATGTGAACAAACAGACCTTCTCCTTCACCGAAACCAAAGCGAGCCAAAGTGTGGCGTTTCCATTTGGCAAGTGAGTGAACGACTTCATAGGTTTCATCTGGAATCTGTAAGACCTTTACAGATACTGGATTTTCGACACCAGACAGGTTATCCTGCATCCCATCACCGACCTTGCTCAAGATAGGACCTTGAACCTCGACAACTTCTAACTTATCTTTCAAATACTGGGTAAAAGTGTTTTTAACAAAAGAAATTTCTTCTTGCTGATGAATAAAGCTTTTCTTCATAACTACTCCTAAAAAATTAGTTAAAAGCATTATACACCTATTTTCAAGAAAAGGAAAGAGTAAATAAGAAAAAGTCAGTGCTCTTTAGAACACTGACTCTGTCATTCTTTAATCGTTTCGACCAAAGATTCGTAAAATGCTAAGGAAAAGGTTGATAAAGTCTAGGTAGATGCTGAGTGCCATTGAGATGACCCAGCCTGTTGCTACTTGCCCTCTTGACTGCTCATAAACATAGCGAATCTTTTGGTTATCCCAAGCAATTAAACCTGAGAAAACCAAGACCATGGCAATACTAATCATGTAGTCAAAGAAGCCACTAGCTAAGAAAATATTCACAATCATGGCAATGATGAGACCAACGAGCGCCGCCATCAGAGCTCGACCCATTCCACTCAAATCTTTCTTGGTGAAAATCCCGATTGCCGCCATGACAAAGAAAAGAAGGGCACTGGATACAAAGGCTGATAAGACGGTCCCAGGTGTATAGAAGGCTACGACAAAGCTGAGCGTAAATCCATTTAAAACAGAATAAACTAAAAATACTGGGAGAGCTGCTGGGCTATTTTTTGCAGCCATACCACTTGCAACAAATACTAGACCAAGTTCTGCAAAAGTTGCAATCATCAACCAGAGACGACCATGCATTAAAAAGTAGACCAATTGAGTCTGAAAGACCGTCAACATCAAAGCTGACACCAGAGCTGATAGGCCAATCCCAAGCCCCACAAAGGCATAAACCTTAGCGTAAAATTGATTGAGACCTGAACGTTCTTGAATAATTGTTTGATTCATTCCGATTCTCCTTTTTCTATAAATATGTCTTGATTATAACAAAGTTTTTATAAATTAGCTGAAATAAAACATCAAAATGCCTGCTGCAACTGCCACGTTGAGACTTTCTGCTCGACCTTTCATGCTTATATGAACCAGCTGATCAGCACTCTCAGCCATGACAGAACTAATCCCCTGTCCTTCATTTCCCATGACTAAAACAAAGTCTTCTAGGGGAGAAAGTTCACGATAGTCCTTGGATTCTTTAGATAAGGTCGTTGCCAGAATGGGCAAGTCACTCTTTTTAGCCCCTTCTACAAAGTTGGCAACAGGCATACGATAGATGGGCAAATGAAAATGACTTCCCTGCATGGAACGCAAAGTCTTGAGACTGTAGATATCCGCTGACTTGTCTGAAACAATGACCCCTGTAAAGCCTGCCGCATCCGCAGTCCGAATCATGGTGCCCACATTACCAGGGTCTTGGACATCCTCTAAAAATAGATACTTGCCCTGACGAAAATCAGGCAGTCCCACTTCTTCTTTTTGAATCACTGCAACAATCCCTTGAGGAGTTTGCGTATCTGCCAAATCCAGCAAAATCTCCTCTGAAACCCAGATAGTTTGAGGAAAAGCCACTAACTGATCTCGGTGACTTTCCAGAGCAAAGATTTTCTCAATCGTCACTCCTGCTTGAACAGCTTCTTCGAATAAGTGCCAGCCTTCAATCAAATAGGCAGACTTTCGATATTTTTTTTGATGCAATTTCTTGGCATTTTTCACCACAGAATTGGCTTTTGAGGTTATAATAGTCATAGAAACATTATAACACAATTAAAGGGGGTTAGTATGCAAAAGGTTAGAATGATTGCCCAAGGTAGGGTGCAGGGTGTTGGTTTCCGTTGGGGCGTTCTTACTCTAGCGCTTGAAATCGGTGGCATCACTGGTCGTGTCTGGAATAACGACGATGGCACAGTGGAAATTCTCGCTCAAGCAGAGTCTTCTGCCACTATGGCAAAATTTATCCAAGAAATCCGAAAAGGTCCAACGCCTTTTTCAAAAGTCACCTATCTGGATGTGCAGATGAGCAACTTTTCATCCTATTCAGACTTTAAAGTCGCAAATTAGGTCTCCAGAACTATTGTATATTTTACAAAAAAACAGTAGAATAGAAAGGTATAATTTTTAAAGAAGGAATGAAAACATTGAAATCTATTAAACGTTTTGCCCTCTCTGCTATGGGAGTGGCTATGCTACTCGTCTTGACAGGCTGTGTTTCTGTTGATAAAACAACTGGAGAACCGACTGGATTTATCTGGAATACCATCGGAGCGCCTATGGCAGAGGCCATCAAATACTTTGCCAATGATATGGGACTTGGTTTTGGAATGGGGATTATCATCGTAACCATTATCGTACGTTTGATTATCTTGCCACTCGGTATCTACCAATCGTGGAAGGCGACGCTTCACTCTGAAAAGATGAACGCCCTCAAACACGTGCTTGAACCACATCAAACACGTCTCAAAGAAGCAACAACTCAAGAAGAAAAACTTGAGGCTCAACAAGCTCTCTTTGCTGCCCAAAAAGAACATGGTATCAGCATGCTAGGAGGCGTCGGATGTTTCCCTATCTTGCTCCAAATGCCTTTCTTCTCTGCTATCTTCTTTGCAGCCCAGCACACTGAAGGAGTTGCTGGTTCTAACTTCTTGGGAATTGATCTTGGCTCACCAAGCATGCTCCTCGTAGCCTTTGCAGGTATTCTTTACTACATCCAATCTCTTCTCTCGCTTCATGGAGTAGAAGACGAGATGCAAAGAGAACAACTTAAGAAAATGATCTATATGAGCCCACTCATGATTGTTATCTTCTCACTCTTCTCACCAGCCAGTGTGACACTATACTGGGTTGTCGGTGGTTTCATGATGATTCTCCAACAGTTTATCGTCAACTATGTCGTTCGTCCAAAACTTCGTCAAAAAGTACGTGAAGAATACGAAAAGAACCCTCCGAAAGTCAGCCCTTCTGCAGGTGCAAGAAAAGATGTGACTCCTAAGCAGACTCAAGCGATCACGACCAATAAGAAAAAGAAAAACCGCAACTCTGGCAAACAACGATCTAGATAAGACTCAAAAGGCTTAGCTGAAAGGCTAAGTCTTTTTGCATCACAAAAGCCCGATGTTTCCATCAGGCTTCTTTTTTATCCATGAACACGTTTCATGTAGTCTTGGTAGCTTTCTGTATCCATCAATTCCTTGGCATTCTTCACACGGTCTGCTGTGGGAGGTTTGACTCCTTCGAGCGAATAAGGAATTCCTAGTTCACGCCACTTGAATTCTCCCATCGTATGATAAGGTAGGATTTCAAACTTGTCAACGTTTTTGAGGGTTTTGACGAATTTACCGAGTTCGATCAAGTCGTCATCTCTGTCTGTCAATCCCGGAACCAGCACATGGCGAATCCAAACAGGCTTCCCAATATCTGATAAGTACCGGGCACAGGCCAAGATGTTTTTATTGGTTTGGCTTGTGACAATCTTGTGCTGTTCTTCATTGATTTCCTTGATATCCAAGAGAACCAAGTCTGTCACCGCCATGAGTTTATTAAACTTTTCGAGATAACGTGGTGTATTACGGAAAGGAAGGGCACAGGTGTCCAAGGTGCAGTGGATT